>NZ_JBKCVI010000023.1:0-5205 GCF_046317795.1 Flavobacterium sp.
TTGTTATTCAAACTATCCAGGTTCATTCGCAGGCCAAACATTCTGCCCAGTACGCCATCGTGTAAATCTCTTGCTAGTCGTTTCTTTTCTTTGCTTCTGCTTTCATCAATAATAGCTTGTTGCGACATCATGAGATTGAAAATCTCTTCGTTAGCTTTTTGTTGCGTTTGTTTGTATAACAATTCTCGAGTTCGTGTTCGTTGTGCTCGTACTATGAATAATAATGATGCTAGGATAACAGTAAAAATAAAAACGTATAGCAGGTTACGGTTGCGGTCTTCGAGGACGTCATTTTCCTGAATGATTTCTTGTGTGCCGAGTTGAATACGTGCGAAACGATCTTTAGAATTTCTTTCTGCAATCTGCAGACTATCGGATATTCTGAGATAATCTTCAGAATATTTTGCGGCATTTTTATTATCTACTACAGAAGCTTGCTTTAATGAAAATAATAAATCTATTGGGGTTTTTTCTCTTTTTGCAACTTCTAAAGCTAAATTTGCATACTTCAACGCCTCCTTTTTTTGTTTTATTTTGTCGTAGTATTCCGAGAGATGAATATAGCTTGTTATAATAGCAGAATTATCATTCAAGTTTTCTCTAATTTTAAGAGATTCAATAAACAAATTAGACAGCCCTTTAAAATCATTAATTTGAAGTTTTGAATAAGCTAAATTGTCAATAATATTGGAATATGCTTCTGGGTAATCTTGTTTTAAATTATTGTCTTTTAGAGATTTATTAAAGAAAGAAATAGCTTTTTTATGATCTTTAAGATTTTGATAAACTAAACCAATATTACTTAAACAAACAGATTCTTGGAAATTATCCGAATAATTGTTTTCTTTTGCAATGTTTAAAGCATCATTAAAATAATTGATTGCTTTTGAATACTCTTTAAGTTGATTAGAATTTAAGCCTAGTTGAATTAATACTGAATATTTTTTTTTTGAATCATTGATTTTTTTTAGTACCCCTAATGATTTAGAAAGAGATAAATCTGCACCAAGATTATCATTTGCATTAAATTGAATTAATCCTTTTTTTAACATGATAGTTGAATAACCATCATAGTCATTAATTTGATAATATATTTTTTCGGCTTTAGTATAAAAATAAAAAGAACTGTCATGTTGCTTTATCTGATAATAATAATTTCCAAATGATCTGTAGGATTTTGCTAAACTTATGACATCTTTAGCCGACATAGAATTTTTCAATAATATTTCAGCTGCATTCTTATAATGAGACCACTCTTGCGTTTCAAAATATTTTGAAATAATATCAAAATTTAATTCTCTAGTTTTTAAAGAGTTTTCAGAATTTTTTACAATAGTTGTTGCTTTGTCAAGTATTTTAACTTTGTCAATGTTTTTTATATCTGAACTTTCAATTTTTTTGAGGTAATAACTTATGCTGTCCGTAGGACTTAAATATTTTTCAGTCGGTTTTTCACTATCCTTTGAACAGGATACTAAAAATAGCAAATAAGCAAATATGAAGTATTTTGTTTTCAATTAGTAAACGAAGATAAAAAACAAATATATTCAAAAAAAAAGCTATCTTTAACAGATAGCTTAAAATATTTTAATTTTAAATTCATTTATTGAGTATTACCTACTCCTCTATCACTAGTTCCTTTTCCACCAATTTCAAATTGGGTATTACCTACTCCTCTATCACTAGTTCCTTTTCCACCAATTTCATTAGGTGAAGTAAATGAAGTCACTACTAGCATTAAAGCTAATAATCCGAATGTTGTTGCTAATTTTTTCATAATTGAGACTTTTTATTTTTTTGTGTTTTAGTTACGTTTTTGTTGTGTATACCACGTAATTCATTTTGAAATGTGGTTAAATCACGATGTAAAACTATAAAGGAAGTCTCTGTCAACATCCATGAATAATAGGGTTTATGGTAGAATGCTATCGTTTGATAGTGAATGATAGCCAAATCGTGGTGGATGGTTTTTGGGGTTTTGCCGTTTTTTGTGGATAATGGGTAAAATTTGTTGATAAGTATGGTTTTAAATCTCCAAATAGTTGCCTCCCGCAATACGAGTAATGATTAAATCAACATTCTCTTTATAGGATTTGGAGAAGGGAAGTTTGGTAGTCGAATTTTTAATATAGCAAACGGTATTTCCGGTATGAATTCTCGAAACCTGATTTACATTAATAATATAACTGTTGTGAATGCGTAAAAATTGTAGTTGTGGTAACACGGCTTCAAAATGTTTCAGCGTTTTGAAAGCGGTAATCATTTCGCCATTGTTCAAATGAATATCGGTGGAGTTGTTGTCGGCTTCAAAATAGAGAATGTCAGTTGAGTCGATGTAACGATAATCGCCATAGGATTTTACACAAATGATAAGCGACTGTTCTTTTTGAAATACAATAGGTTTTTCAGAAGTTGAGATAGTTTTTTGTTGCGCATCGTTTTCTATTTCTAATTCTTCTGCTATTGTTTCATCCAATACTTCAAATGTGGCTACAGGGTTTTTAGCTTCTACATGAGGCAAGTTGGATTTAATGGCTCGGTCAAATTTCAAAATGGCTTTTCTGAAATCATTAATATCTAATGGTTTTAATAGATAATCAATGACTTCATATTTTAGAGCGTCATACGCCAACTCTTTTTTGTTGGTAATAATGATGATTTTTGGAACTACAGGCAAATAGCGATACAATTCATTAATCAAGCTCAAGGAAAGATTACTTTTTTTATCAGAAGGCGCTATTTCTAGAAACACTAAATGGGGTTGATGTTCTAGGATGAGGTTTACGCCATCATCATAATTATTGGCAGCAGCCAAGAAAGACAAATTACGAAAACGCTCCGCAATGGCCTGAGTTTTCGCGACATCGTCTTGATTGTCATCAATAATAATAAAAGTGTGGCTCATCTCGCTTTTCCGTTGACTTAGGGAAAGCATTGGTAGGTGAAAACAGGTAGTTTTGGGAAAACTTTTTTATTTGGTTAAAGATTAAAAATTAAAAATCAACCACAAAAATAGAAACGATTAAAAGTTTGAATTTTCGTTATTGCGAAAATAGAATATCAATACTTGTTTTTTGTAAAATGTTAACAGAAATATGAATCCTGTTAATATGTGCTTTTTAATTTAAGTACATACTTACAAAAAGCTAACATCCTAATTTATTAATGTTAAATAAACCTGAGTTTTTTCAAGTGCTATATTTTGCATTATATTTGAAAAAAAAATTATTGTTATGAAAAAAATTATTATTGTTTTGTCCTTGTTTCTTTATTCAAGTATAGGTTTTGCTCAAGACGTACTCACAAAAAAGAACGGCGAAGATATTTTGGCTAAAGTTCTCGAAGTAACCACTACTGAAATAAAGTATAAGAAATCTGAAAATCCAAATGGACCTACTTTTACGATTTTAAAATCGGAGGTCTTATTAATTCGCTATGAAAACGGAACTAAAGATGTTTTTAATGAACCACAAAAGGTATCGTCGCAGCCGCAATCTGGTATTGAAAACCCTGTTTCTTTTAAAAAAAATGAAATAAAAGGAAATGCATTAGCATTGATTTTAGGGAGTATAGCGGTTACTTATGAACGCATTTTAAATGAGGAGTCGGCTGTTGGATTTGCACTTACTGTACCCGTTAATGATTATGTTTTTGAAATTAATTATACGGCAACTGCATATTATCGTTATTATTTTGGAGATAAACCTGCTGCCGGATTTTTTGGCGAAGCATTTGGTATGTTAAATAGTGTTGACGATTATGTTTATGATGATGACTTTAGTTCTTTTTATAATCAAAGAGAAGTAACCGATTTTGCTATAGGTGTAGGTCTTGGTGGAAAATGGGTAACCAATAAAGGATTGATTTTAGAATTGAATGCTGGTGTTGGGCGCAATTTATTTAATGGCCAATTTGAACGCGATTATACTATAATAGGAAGAGGTGGTGTTAGTATTGGTTACCGATTTTAAAATGATGTTCCTTAAAGCATTTTTTTATAATTGAAATAAGAAATCAAGGTATATGAAAAAGAGTATTGTTTTTATCTTGTTTTTGATTTCAAGCATAAGTTTTGCTCAAGACTTACTGACTAAAAAGAACGGCGAAGATATTTCGGCTAAAATTCTTGAAGTAGATATTACAGAAATAAAGTATAAAAAATTTGATGATTTAAATGGTCCTATTTTCACGATATTGAAATCGGAGGTTTTACTCATTCGCTATGAGAACGGGACTAAAGATATTTTTGTTGATGAAGAAAAAATCGGAAGTGATCTTTTTTTAAATGACAATCCTTTTGCTCAAGGACAATCAGATGCTTTACAATATTATAAAGAATATAAAGCCGCTAGTACTGGCACGTTGATTACTAGTCTTTTTTCACCTTTTTTAGGTCTTGTTCCTGCTATAGTGACTTCTTCAACACCTCCGAAAGAAATAAATTTAGATTATCCGAACAAAACTTTTTTGGGTAATCCCGAGTATGTGAATGGGTATACTACTAAAGCTAAAAAGATTAAGCAGGATAAAGTATGGACTAATTATGCTATTGGTTCTGGTACTTGGTTAGTAGTAGCGACTTTATTAATTGTTGTTTTTACATCAGGTTTCTGAAGAAAAGCATTTGTGTTTAGTTACATCAGTTTTATAAAAAAAACGGGACTAAAGATTTTATTGTTAAAGAATTAAGTAAAGTTACAAAGTTCGCATTAACCAATTTTTAACTGAAACTTCAGTAGTTATTATGTCGCTAAGTTCGGAAATTTTCACCCTATCTTGTTTCATGGAATCGCGATGGCGGATAGTCACTGTTTCATCTTCCAAAGTTTGGTGATCCACAGTGATACAAAATGGTGTTCCTAGCGCATCTTGTCTGCGGTAACGTCTTCCTACGGCATCTTTTTCGTCATACGCTACATTGAAATCCCATTTCAAGTCATCGATTATTTTTTGGGCTGCTTCAGGCAATCCGTCTCTTTTAATTAAAGGAAAAACGGCCGCTTTTGTTGGTGCTAATACCGATGGTAAACGCAAAACGGTTCGAGTTGAACCATCTTCTAAGGTTTCTTCTTGTAGCGCTGTGGCAAAAACCGCTAAGAACATTCTATCCAAAACAACAGATGTTTAAACTACATACGGCAGATAATTGGAATGGGTGTCAGTATCAAAATACTGTAATTTTTTGACTGAATACTGTTCGTGTGC
>NZ_JBKCVI010000024.1:0-35091 GCF_046317795.1 Flavobacterium sp.
GTATCGTTCCAAATTGGTCTGGAAAAACTTCTTCTAATTTATCGGCCAATAAATCGGCTGTTTTTTTATTATTGACAAAAAGCAAGACTCTTTCAAAAGCGTCGTCTTTTAATAATTCAATAATCAGATTTACTTTGGTTAAAAAATTAGGCGTTTTGTAACCCAATTGTTCAATTTGTTCTAATGGAGTGCCACTTGGTGCTAGAGAAACTTCTTCGGGAAATTCAAAATATTCTTCTAGCATATCATCCACTTCCTCAGTCATAGTAGCAGAGAAAAGTATGTTTTGACGTTTGTTTTTTAGCATCGATAGGATAGAAGTTACTTGCGAGAAAAACCCAAGGTTTAGTATTTCGTCAAACTCATCAATAACTAGTTTTTGTAAACTGTCAAATCGGATAACGTTATCGAGCGCTAAATCCATAATTCTTCCGGGTGTACCTACCAGTATGTCGATACCACTATAAACGGCTTTTTTTTGGGTATTGATGTTTACACCGCCATAAACGCCTAGTGTTCTTACCGACATGAATTGTGTTAACTTTTCCACTTCGGCAGCAATTTGAACTACTAGTTCTCGAGTAGGAACTAAAATCATTACTCGAGGCGTATCAGTAGCGACAAACTGCCATTGTTTTAAGATAGGCAAGAGGTAGGCAAAGGTCTTACCAGTTCCAGTTTGCGCTATTCCCATCATATCGCAACCCGACATAATCACCGAAAAAGATTTTTCTTGAATGGGTGTTGGTGTTGTTAACCCAAGAATGTCAACGGCTTTTTGTAATGATTTTGGGAGATTGAATTGCTCAAATGTGCTCATTTAGTTTGAATTTAGGGCAAAGGTAAGCAATTACAATTTAGGAGTTTTACATTGTGTCCTTGAGGTTTGTTTTAGGGTTTTTATGAAGATGAGAAGATTTTGTAGAGCTGGGCACGGATTACTTTGTCAGTTCGCTGCGCTTGGGTGTAAATCCGCTATCGGGGTTCGCAATAGCGTGTAACCTGTTAGCCGCAGTTTTATTTAATTAATCTCGGGTCAAAATAAAATTTACTATGATCTATTACTTTTACTCTATTGAAGTCTTTATGTTGGCAATTTAAAATATAGTTGTGTGAAGTATGAATTATACAACTTGGAATTTTAAGTGAAATTTCTTTTCCTTCATTTACCCATTCTTGCCCAATTTGTGACAAAATTGTTGGCGCTGGATAATTTGACCAATTACTGGGCAAATCTGAAATTTTCAATTCTAATATTGAGTCATCTGGAATCTCTAACGTTAAAATATCAAGATCAGGAGTAATCATTGGAGGTGCATGGACAATATTTTCAAGTAATGCAATTTCTATTGATTGTCCAGTATATAAGACTGGCGTTCCTTTTTGATTCCATCTTCCAGGAAATAATGCAGCACCTGTACCTGATATATCTGAAGCATGTTTACTTTTCGTAATTCTATAAACTATCATAACATCTAGCTATATACACCATACTCAATCCTTCCAAGCAAATCTCTTACTTTAGATACTCCATTTGGGATTTCTAACAATTCTTTTGGCTCTAAACCTCCGAGTGCAGTGTTGGGCAATTCTAACCATTTAAAAAAATTCGTTTGACTTCCAAAAACTTCGTTTCCATACAAAAATAGATCTGCTAGTTCAAAAAGTTGTACTGAAAAATTTCTTTCAAGCTTTTTATCTTCTTTTACCCAACGATAAATTGTAGGTGCTGAAATATTAAGCATCTCTGCAGTAGTATGACGTGGAATATTAAAGTGCTTTCTAAAATTATTTATAACATTAGCATTAACACCTTTAGTTGCAATATTAATAAAATCAAAAGGACTTTCGATTTTTGAATTAATATATTTTCTGCCCAAAATGTCTAAAAGAGCATCATAATGTTCTGTGGTAGTTTTTTCAGTTTGTATCATTTGATAATATAATTTATTAAATAACGAAGATATATAAAAAACATTGTACTCAGCACAAAAGTTCTAAAAAATTGTGGCTAACTCCTAAATACCCTCAATAACTTGCGTATATACAACCAAATCAGTTAGATTGGTAAAGGTTTGTTTTGTGTTATTATTTATCAAATATATTACTTTATTCTTACAAATAATAGAAAGAGTTTTTATGGGGTGTTATTTTCCTCTTGTCCCAAAAAACGAGGTTTTTGCCCTTTGACCCTTCGACCCTTCGACCCGTCGACAAGCTCAGGGTAAACTCAGCTCAGGGTGTCAAAAGACACTCGGTTGTGAGTGTCTTTGATGTTGGTAGTCCCATTCTAGATAATTAAAATGTTTCCCCAGCATTGAGATAAAACGCTTTTGATTGTCTTCCCCAGCCGTAGTTAGCAATTAAATTGGTTCGAGTAGCTTTATCAATTAGAATACGTAATCCAACTCCTGCGGCTGGTTGAATATATTGTAACAGTTTGATATTTCTATCGGTATCACTTGCTGAGGTAAAATTTGAAAATAGCGTACCACTTATAAGTTGGTTACAACTAATGGGGAATCGGTATTCAATCTCTAAGTAGGATAAGTCATTACCTCGAAACAATCCTTGCACATATCCTTTTCCGGCTCTACTTCTTTGATCCCAACCAATGGAGGGTAAATTAAGGTAGGGCACAACGCCTGAAGTTACAAATTGCCCATAAGTCCAAAAACCCAAAACGTGTTGCTTATTTGTTTTACTCAAAGGAATAAAATAGCGTAATTCAGTATAAAGCACTGAACTGGGTTTTTGATTGTTGTTTAAAGCTGGATTCATTCTTACATTAATGTTTCCAAATAAGCCACGATTACTATTAATTTGATTATCGCGAGAGTCATATAATAAATTTAAACTTAGACCATTGACATAATACTCAGAATTACTAAACCCGTTTGCTGTATTGTAATTATAATGGGCAGTAAATATTTCGTTTTCAATATCAAGATTATTATCATTTATTTCGGAATACTGATCAATGTGAATTCCAGTTCCTACATAAAAATTACCTTTAACTCGCCATGAAATAGTTTGATGAAATTTCAGATAATTATAATCCATAGGTTCTGTAATATCATCAATAGTAAAATTATCATTATTTCTAGCCGAAGGGATAATATCAGTTCCTAAACCATAGTTAGCTTGTGTAAAAATATAGTATCGCCAATCACCACTAAACGTAATTCTGTTATTCATAAGCATAACATTGTTTTTAAAGTTGATTATTAGTTGTTTCTTCTCGGTATAATTTACCCCAAGACTTAGGGTAGAATATTTGGCCTCAGCACCTTTTCCTTTAAAGGTATACTGTGAGGTAACTCCATACATAAAACTAGTTGCTGGTTGTGAACCAATAACTGGAATAATAATAAAAAAATTGCTTTTAGATGGTTTTACAACAAGTAACGAGTCTTTTTTCTTAAATAGTTCAGGCAAAGATTTTACTGGACACTTTACTGTTTCGATTTCGGAAGTATTTTGTGCAACAATCTTGCCTTGAAATGAAAGCAATACTAAACAAGTTAAAAAAAAATTTACAAAAGAGTAACGAATCATTATTGAATATTTGTTTGTATTTGTAGTATCTACATTCGTTGCTCAAAAATAAATAGAAAGGGAGCTTTTTTAAAGTACTTATTTTAGGAATCCATCTTTTCTCATTCTTTCAGCAACTACATCAGCTATTTCATTAACGGTTTTATCGATATTTGTTGGATTGACTGTTTTAGAGGTAGAAGACCAAATCAACTTATCTTGTTTAACAGAAAAAATGGTTGTTTCTACAAAATAGTTTTTATCTGTAGTATAGTAACCGGGAGTTGAGTAGAATCCTGCACCATAACTATAATATCTTCCATAGCCACTATAGTAAACCGATGTAGTTCCTTCTACATAAGAAGTTTCCTCATTAATATCAGCTAATCGCATCATTAAAACATGTGTGAATTTACCTTTTCTTAATTCATCATCTAATGCATTTACATTAGCATTTTTCAGCATAGCTAAAGAGATAGCATTATATGAAACCTCAGCATTTTTGTTTAATCGTTGCACTAAGATATCTTCAATAATTCGTCTTGAAGTTTCATCTTTTACCATGGCAATTACAAAAGTTTTATTTTCAGCGCTATTGGATATAGTCGTACCTGGTTCATGCCAAGATTTTTCTATTGAAGTGGAACCGCAACTCAACATAAATAGGGAAATGCACCCTAAAATAATTAACTTTTTCATAGTAGTAATAAATTTTAATTTTTCAAAGATATTAATTTTTAATCATATCTGTTGATTTCTAATAATATGGAATTTCATCTTTAATAAACAAATTATTATGAATAATAACATTCATAAACTTTTCCATTTGAATGATTATCAAGCTTTATTTTAAATATTATATATAATTATTCATATTAAATGTATTGGATAATCTATAATTACTATAAATAAATAGAAAAGCCGTAATTAATATTTTATTCTAAAAACTATTTATTTTATATTTGAAAAAAATCAATTTAGAAATTTTATAATGAAAAGTTTTGTTTTTGCCTCGTTCCTTTTTGTTTACACTACTATTATTGCTCAAACCGATTATACTGTTATTTACAGTGCTGATTCTTTTATCAAGAATGGTATTCGATTGTATGAAGAAAAAAAATACCAGGAGTCAATAGATGAATATAATAAAGTAGATTCTTTGGATCCAAATTACCCCACTGCACAATATGAAAAAGCGATATCATTGTTTGCTTTGGAGAAAAAAGATTTGCTTAAAAGTCATTTTGAAAAGTTGTATAAAACCAACGAGATGCAAAAACTTCCCACTTTATACACTCTATATGGTAGTTACCTGAGTGATGAAAAACTGTACGACGACTCTGAAAGGGTATTTAAAGAAGGATTACTAGTTATCCCAAATTCTAGTAATCATTTGTATAATTTAGCACTATTATATTACAGAAAACAAGAGTTGCAAAAGTGTATTGACGTATTGGAAAATATCATTTCACAAAATCCTAATAGCGCTTCATCTCATTATTTATTAGGATTGATAGCTTTTGATAATGGTAAAATCTCAGAAGGAACTATGGCTATGTTGAGTTATTTAATTATAGCACCTAATGGTAAATTTGCTAAGAATGCCATTCTAAAAATGAACGCCAAATATGGAGATAACTATTTGACAAAAAGTAATTATGTATTTTCTAAAAGTGGTGATAATTTTGAGGAATTAGAAACCATTCTAAGAAACCAATTACCATTGCGTAGTGCTTATAAAATAGAATCCAAAATTGACGATGTTGTTACACGACAAGTACAAGCTGTACTAGAGTATTCACAATCGCACAAAATAGGAGATGGTTTTTTTGAAACAAATTATATCCCTTGGTTAAAATCAGTTGCTGATCAAAAACAGATTGAAGGATTCTCCTATTACATGTTATTAGCCATGGAAAATGAATTGGGTAAAAATTTAACTTCCCAAAAAAAGAAAATTATTCAATTTACGGAAGATTATATATCCAAGGATTTTTGGACATATTTTGCTAAACGAAAGCTAGACATTTTTGGTACCCAAAAAGAAGTAATAGTTTATCTAGAAAACAGTACACCTTATTTAATCGGAACGTTCGTAGATGGTAAAAAAGAAGGTCGTTTTAAACTTTTGAATAAATATGAAAATCTCGATGGCGAATTGCAATTTGAAAACAATGAACTCAATGGTTTACAAAAATATTATGATGACGAAGGTAAACTTTCAGAAGAAAAATCTTTTGCCAAAGGAAAACTAGAAGGCAAAAGAACAGTATATTATCCTAGTGGAAATATTAGTCTTGTAGAAAACTATCACGAAGGCGTATTGGAGGGAAAGACAACATCTTATAATATTACAGGAGGTGTTAACTGTGATGGAAACTACTCAAAAGGAGAATTGGAAGGATTATTAGTTTGTTTCTACCCAAATGGGTCAAAAAAATCGGAAGGCAACTATGTTTTGGGAAAAATGGAAGGTCAATATAGCAGCTATAATAAAGTTGGGGATATTACTTCTGTTGTAAACTATAAAAACGGCGAGGTAAACGGTAAATATAAAAAATATTACGATTCAAAAACAATTTCTGAAGAGGCAGAATATTTGAATGATAAAATTGTAGGAACATTTAAAAAATATTACCCTAATCAAAAATTAAAAGAAGAATACATCTATAAAGATAATAAAATTAGTCTTTCAAATGAGTATTATGCCACAGGGATTAAGTCTGTAGAATCAACCTATAATGATAAAGGAGAATTAATGATGACCATATATTATAACCCTTCTGGAGAAAAATATTATGAAGAACTCTATAATTCAAAAGAAATTAAATTCATTAAACAATATTCGAGAAATAATCCAAAACCTACTGAAATTAACTTAGCTCGAAAATCTTTTGAAATCAAATCCCTAGACGGTAGAGTGATGGCAACTGGCTCTTTTGAAAAAGGAAGAAGAAACGGCGAATGGAAAAATAATTACACTTCCGGAAATCTTGAAATGATTTCAAACTTTTCTAAAGGCCAACAACAAGGTTTAAACACGCTCTATAATAAAAACGGCAACATTACCTCTATCCTAAATTTTGAAAATGACACTTTGAATGGAAGAAATGATATTTTCAACGATAGAGGTTTAAGAAAAACTCTTTATTACTCAAAAGGCGATTTGAACGGTCCATACAAAGTCTATTATCCCGACGGAAAATTAATGATCGAAGGTTTTTATAAAAACGATGAACTTATGGGAGACAAAAAAACGTATAACCAATCTGGAAAATTGATATCCAATGATAATTGTTATAACGGCATAATAATTTCAAGTGATTTACATAATTACAAAGGTGAAAAAGAAACAACTATAGAGTATAACAATAAAAGCGGTGCTTTTTCATATTCAATGAATGCTGGAATAACAACCCAAAAATATAGTCTAAAAAATGGATATATGGATGGTATATATTTACGAAAAGATAAATACAATAACGTGCTTATAGAAGCAGAGTATAAAAACGGAGCATTGCAAAATAGCTATAAAGAATATGGACCAAATAATACTCTACTGTTAGAACAAACCTATTATAATGGAGATATAAATGGACTTTCAAAGAATTATGATTTAGCTGGAAATTTAAAAATTTGTTCAGAATACCTCTTTGGAGATGAGTATGGCAAAACGACTCGTTATTATAGTAATCAAATGAAGCTATTTGAATATAGCCAAGTTGATGACGATATAGAAGGAGAATTTATTTATTATAATAAAAAAGGAGAGCCACTCGTTAGTATTTTTTACCTTAATAACGTTCCTCTTTACTACATGAAGAAATCAAAAACAGGACAATTGACTGAAAAAGTGGAGTTGATAAATGAGTCTGGGGTCGTTACATCAAATTATCCAAATGGAAAAATAGCGATACAATTTACATTTAACAAAGGAAATAAAGAGGGCAATTTTATTATTAATAGTGAACTAGGAAAGCCAGAATACTCTAGTTTTTATAAAAACGATTTGTTAAATAACGATAGAATAGAATACTACTCCAATGGAAATATTTATCTAAAAGAACATTTTGTAGATAACGATTACGAAGGTATTCAAGAATATTTCAAAGAAGATGGAAAACCTTGGATCAAAGCAGAATATAAAAATGATGAACTCCACGGAAAAACTCAAATTTATACTAATGGTATAATAACAACAACAAAAAAATATGATGCAGACTCTTTGGTGGAAATCAGTAAATAGAAACTTTTTGTTATTAGGAATTACTATCCTTTCAGTAAATAGTATTAATGCTCAAACTAATTTTGAGACATATAAAAAAGAATATCCCGATTATAATGAATTGATTGTAAATAATTCAACTTCCTATTCAATTAGCTTAGTAGACAAAAAATTGAAAGTATTACAAGACAATCAATATGAATCAATTATATTATCTGAAAACGGTATTCAGAATAATAAAGAAACCTTTACTTATTCTGATTTTGTAAAACTACTTTCATATGATGCTTATACAATTGTACAAGATAAAGGTAGAGATAGGAAGATAAAAGTTACTCAAGCTATGGAGAAACAATCGCAAAATGGTTCAGTATTTCATGATGACATTAAAATAAAACAATTGGTTTTCCCAAATTTGGAATCGGGTGCTAAAAAGTTGTATAAATACTCAACTGAATTTACAGATCCAAATTTGTTACACAAATTTATTTTCAGTGATGTATTACCCACAAAAAATGCTACCATTGAAATTAAAACTGATAAATCAATTAATATTGGTTTTGTGATATTTAATGACCCAAATCATGCTATCGAATTTAATAAAATAGATAAAAAAGACAGCTATATCTATCAATGGACATTAAAAGATAGCAAACCTATTAAGTTTGAGCAAAGTTCTCCAGGATATTTATATAGAGTTCCTCATATCGTTTTTTATATTAAAGATTTTACCATTGACAATAAGAAGACAGAACTTTTAGGGGATATTCAAAGAATGTATGACTATAATAGTGGATTTGTAAAAGACCTTAATTTAGTAGAAGATGAAGCACTAAAAAACCAAACACTTTCTATAATTGAGAATAAAAAAACAGACGAGGAAAAGTTAAAAGCTATTTTTTATTGGGTAAAAGATAATGTGAAGTACATTGCTTTTGAAAACGGATATGAAGGTTTTATTCCGCGTCAAGCAAGTTTGGTATATGAACGTAAATTTGGCGATTGCAAAGACATGGCAAGTATCATCACATCAATGGCAAAATATGCCAATATTCCTAATGTATATTTAGCATGGATTGGCAGTCGAAACTTACCGTATTCATTTAGTCAAATAGCGACTTCTGCTGCTATAGATCACATGATAGCAGTATATAAGAAAGGCACTGAATATATATTTTTAGATGCTACCGATCAAGAAACTCAATATGGAATCCCTACAGCTTTCATTCAAGAAAAAGAAGCTTTGTTATACAACGGTGATAAATTTCAAATTGTCAAAGTGCCTGTAACCAATGCTGAAAAAAATGCGATAAAAGATTCTGTTTTATTAACTATCAAAAACGATAAAATTATCGGTACGGGTCATCTTGAAATTGAAGGTTACAACAGAACCAATACTTTAAATCAAATAGGAGATTCGAGCAACAAAACCAAGTTTGAAAAGATTAAAAGTTTGGTACTCAAAGGAAATAACAAATTTAATCTTTATGACTTTTGTGAAGATAATATCAGAGAAAGAGATAAACCTTATGATGTTCATTATGATTTTGATATTGATAATTACATTATAAAAGTAGATAAAGAGTTGTACATCAATTTAATGTTTGACAAATATTATGAAAAATCTACTATAGAAAAAGATCGTGAATCTAGTTTTGATTTCGATTATCTGAGTAAATTTTACTCTTTTGTGGAATGTATTATTCCTCAAAATTGCCAAGTAAAATACATACCTAAAAACGTTGATTTAGAAAACGAACTGTTAAAAGTAAAAATTGAATACCAACAAAAAAATAATAGTATTGTTATGCAATCTACAATAGAGCTAAAAAAAATAATATTGGAAGTAACGGATTTTCCTTTGTGGAATGAAACCATTAAAAAATTGAAATCAAACTATTCGGAAACTATTATTTTAAAAGAAAAATAAACTTATCAAATCACACCATATTCATCAAACTCATCTAGCACCCATGAAATTAAATTGTAAACTCATAGCAACCACTATTACTTTTATTATTCTAACTACAAATATGTATGCCCAAGATTATAGCTTTAAAGATTATGATTGGGACAATAAAAAAGCTCCAATTACAATTCCAGAAAACTATAAAAACGAAAAAGAGGTGGTACTCTTTAGAAATATTAAAATAGAACTTGATGTTAAAGGAAAAGAAGTAAAACAATATTACTTAATTCATGAAAAAACATACATCAATTCAAATGATGCTATTGAACGCAATAACAAAATTTATATCCCTTTTAAAATGGATGAAAGTGCTATTGTTACCAAACTAAGAGTAATTCAAAAGGACGGTAAAAGAATTACTCTTGATAAAAAGGATATTAAAGAAGAGGTGGACGAAGAAAAACAATTAAAATATAATTATTTTGCCATTACAGGATTAGATATAGGAAGTGTTATTGAAAAAATATTTATTCTTGCTGAAATTCCAGATTTAGATGGAAAAACATTCAGAATGCAATCGAACGTTCCTATTGCACAAAATGAATTTCAGCTTATTTTTCCAAAACATTTGAAATTCAAAACCAAATCCTATAATGGTTTGCCAGAGCCTATATTAGAAAAAGCTGCTGATACTTTAAAAAATGTAATAAAAGTAGCCGATCAAAATATAGTAGCACTTGAAGACGATGAAAAATATTCAAATAGAGATGTCAATTTAAAATTATTTAGATACAAATTGGACGAAAATTATTATTCAGGAGCAAAAAATATCAATAGTTTTTCCAAGTTCACTTCTAACTTCTATGATAGAATCAATCCAATTCTTGATAAAAAGCAATTAAAAGCGGTGGAAGATTTTTGTAGTCAAATTCCAAAAACTGATAATCTTCAGGAGCAAATTTGGAACATCGAAAATAAAATTAAAAAGTCAATAACCTATAATATTTATGCCGAGAGCAATGAAACCATTACAGATATTATTAAAACCAAACAAGCTAATAAAGTAGATTTATTAAAAATTTATATGGCAATTTTAAAGCAATATAAAATTGAAACTAAAGTAGTTTTAGCTTCTGACCGATTTAATATTCCATTTGATAAAGATTTTGAAAGTTATGAAAACTTGGATGAAGCACTTTTATATTTTCCAGGAATAAAAAAATACTTAATACCAACAGAAATAGAATATAGAATTCCTTTATTTCCAGACAAATTGGGAAATAATAACGGGCTATTTATCAGTGAGAAAATATTTGGTGGAGTAGGAATGGGGATTAGTGAAATTGGATTTATTGAACTTCCAGGTGCAGAAGTCACCAATGATGTGATGGATATTACTGCTGATTTTACAGAAGATATTGAAAATCCAAAGATTACTACAATTGTTTCTTTTGGAGGGTATTCAGCACTTAATTTTCAACCAATAAAAGATTATGTACCTGCAGATCAATTCCAAAAGATTTTGAAAAGTATCGCTGATAATTATACTTTAGATGCTGAATACACTTCGTTAAAAACTGAGAATGATGGAGTAGAGTTCATCGGTAAAAAACCTTACATAATGAAAATTTCTTTTGATGGCAAAGAGTTAATTCAAAATGCTGGAGGTAATTATTTGTTTTCTGTTGGAAAACTAATAGGAAGTCAAATGGAATTGTATCAGGAAAATAAAAGAGTGCTTCCCATAGAAATTGATCATCCACATTCCTATGTGAGAAACATAATAATTAAACTACCAAAAGGAACTAAGACAAAAAATCTAGAAAAGTTTGTTATGGATTTTAAAACTCAAATTAACAATAAAACAGTGGCTGGATTTATTAGCAATTATTCTGAGAAAGATAACACAATAACGATTATTAATAATGAGTTTTATAATAGTGTGGATTATCCCCTTAATAAATTTGAAGAATATAAAAATGTCATCAATGCTGCGGCAGATTTTAATAAAATAGTTATTATATTGAGTAAAAATTAATTTTTTTTCGTGAAACTAACTATAAATAAGAGTTGATTTTTTAAATTAATTAGACATCAACATTTTCTGGCAAATCCTCCAACCACGAAGAAAATAATTTATATCCAATGGAAAACACAATTGGACCTATAAACATTCCAATAAACCCAGACATGATGAAACCGCCAATTACGCCCAGAAAAATAACTAGCATGGGTACAACAGCGCCTTTGCCTAACAAAATGGGTTTTAACACATTATCCGAAAGACCGCTTAAGAGGAAATATACGGTCCAAAAAATAGCAGCAGTATTACTGTCGCCAGTCGAAAATAAATAGATGATTACCCCAATATTGACTAGTATAGGACCAATTTGAATAATAGAAAACATAAAACACAGTAATGTTAAAATCCCAGCAAACGGAACACCACAAAGGAAAAGTCCCACTGCTTGTATGATAGTTTGAATGATTGCTACACCAATAATTCCTTTAACTACTTGTTGCACTGTAGATGTTGAAATACTTAAAACTTCTTCGCCTCTGGTCCCTGCAATTCTCATGATAAAATTAGTAGCTAATTTTTGAGCACTACTCGAAACCAAAAAAACTCCTGCTATGATTATGGATAAAATTATTTGCAAAAAACCAACTGCTGAACTTACAACGCTTCCGGCTACTTTTTTAGAAATTTCTATTATTGGCTCTCTATAATCTATCATGGCTTGTTTTAAATTTGTTGAGGTTGCATATAAAAAGTCATAGAGTTTGTTTCCGATTATTGGCCAATCTTTAATTTTTTGAGTTGGAGCATGAATTTTAAGTGTGTTGGTCTCAATTTGTGATTTCAAGTCTAAAATATTTGAAGTTACCGCACTGAAAAAATAGAAAGCAGGTATAAACAAGAGTAATAATATCAAACTAATTATTAGAAAGGAAGCCATGCTTTTGCGTCCTTTTAATTTCTTTTGCAGCAAATTATAGATGGGATGCAATATTATCGCAAATATAATTGCCCAAAGTACGGGCATTACAAATGGGGATAATAGTTTTGCACAAAAGGCCAAAACCAGAAATACAAGTCCTAATTGAAGAATGATTTCAAAAATCTTTTTGCTGTTAATTTCACTAGGGTTTTTCATTTTTATTTGTTAGAGGTTAGTGTTATTATTTGTTTTTAGGTATACTGGTGTTGTCTGAAACAAGTTTTCCAATGAGTATAACTGGATACAAAACCCCAATCATTGCCTCTACCTGCACCAATGATCGAGCTAAAGGATGTAGGGGTACAATATCGCCAAAACCATTTGTTGTTAACGTTATATAGCTAAAATATAAAAAATTGGCCTGTAAACTATTTGTCTCAAATGGTGGCAATTTGATTTGAAACGAACCTTCAACGTTATTGAAAATATATATGTAAACTATTGAACATAAATTTGCAATAAGCATATAAACAACTATAGAACCAATTATTCTAAAAATTGTCACTGGACCCGGTTCGAATACTTTTATCAATACTATGGTGATTAATAAAACAAAAGTTAAAACAGACAGAATTAGTTCGGTAGTTTGTATAAATGTAGTTTTATTAAATGTGCTAATCCAACTTATTACTATGAACAAAAATGGCACAATAGAAATTATAATTGCTTGTCTCTTATTCTTTGCAAGTGAAAAAATTCCTGTAGTCAGTAAAAGCATCCAAAATATATCGAGCATTATCGAAAAGAGTGCATGACTACCAAATATTGGAATTAGAATAAAGTGCATTACTAAAAGTAATACTAACATTCCACTGAGCCCACTTTCATTTGCCCATATATTTTTTAATATTCGTCGTTTCATTTTATTAATCATAATTTGTAATTCTAAACAGAAATAAAAATACTAAATTATAATGGAATTGGTTCGGTTTCTACTTTTCCAATAGGTCTTCTTCCTAGTTTGAATAGTAATAATACAATAATTGGGAAGAAGCAAATTGCGGCCATAACAAGATAAATGTCTTTATAAGCTAATAAAATAGATGCTTGTGTTGTTTGGCTAGAAAGTTGTCTTTCTGCCATTTTTTGAGCTTCAGTTTGAGAAGCACCCATTTGTAAAAATAGCATTTTATATTTCTTTAATTGACTAACAGCCAAAGTATTTCCTTGAGTTAATTGCTGACTTAAACCGGTTTTATGTTGTGTTTTGGTATTCGAAATTGTAGTGCCTAAAATAGCACCACACAATAATGTTGCTATTATCACTCTAGCTATAATTCCACTCATCATTCGGGAATCGCCTAAATCTTTTGGAACGCCTTCCGAAATGTATAAAGAGGCAATCGTATACAAAAAACCAATCCCTAATCCTTTGAAGATTAAAGGAAGCAAGAAATCCATAGGTGCTATGCCTGGATACAATCTGAAGTAAATTGTAATATGATACAATCCAAAACAAGCAAAACCTACAATCCAAATCGTGGCCAAATGAATTCGTTTATACAAAAGATAGGTTGATAGTGGAACGGCAATGATTAGTCCAATGAGAATGGCTAAATGTGTTTTTGCTTGATAGATGCTGTCGAAACCCAGTATATTTGACATAAAACCGGTTACTACTGATCCGGTTCCATTTATTAAACCCGTTAAAAAGAAAAGGAAAGTACCAATGACTACATTTTTATATTTAAAAACATCGGTATTGATTAACGGCTCTTTGGTATACCTAACGTGAACTAAATAAACACCAACTATAACTATTAACAAAGCAACTGCTAGTGAAATTTTAGAATCAGAAAACCAATTTCTAGTTTGTCCTTCTGCACAAAGAAATAGAATGATAGTGAAAAATAAAACTAAAATAAGCCAACCTCTCCAATCAAATTTAAATTTTACTTTCATTGGTGCCACATCTTTTCTGTAAAAAAGCCATGCTAACATGATACAAACAAAGAAGTTGATGTTTAGAAAATATACGCTAAAAGTCCAGTCATAAATACTGGTAAACTGTGCGCCAAGATATTTATAGATGTGCTGACTTCCTTGCATTATAAATTGAATAATACCATACATTATGGGCATATTGAATTTTGGATTGTACTTTATTAAAATAGGTAATAAAGAAGCAAATATTCCCAATATCGAAATAATGGCTAAAAGGGAACGCCAAAAGGTAAACCACATAATATTTGTGGTATATAATGATGCCGTATTAAATGTTATTGCTAAAAAACTGGCAGATAAAATCAGGGTTCGAACTGGAATTTGTTTGGCAACTTTTAGCGCAAGCGGAATAAAAGCTATCATGACAAATACAGGAATGTAGGTTGCGTAGGCAAAAACCGTTGTAGATTCGCCAAAGTGACCTAAAATTTGCGAAGTATCGTAACTCGTTACATTTAGCGCATTAAAAAAAGGAATGGTAAGTATGTATAAGCCAACGAGAATGAGAATACTTCCTTTTTTTAGTCCAAACATGTTTTATTTTTTTACTTCAACCGTTACATTCATTCCAGGTTTTACCTCAATTAAATCTTCAGGGCTAGCTTCAAATTCTATTTTTACAGGAATTCGTTGCGTCACTTTTACAAAATTTCCTGTTGAATTATCAGGTTCGACCATCGAGAATTTTGCTCCAGTGGCTGGGGAAGAATTCGCTACAACTCCTTTGAATTTTTTATCATTAAGCGCATCAACTATAATGGTAACTTTTTGACCTTTTTTAATTCTTTCAATTTGTGTTTCTTTAAAATTGGCTATAACCCAAATTTTTTGATTCAAAACTATTGAAGCTACCACTTGATTAGTATTGACCAAATCACCAACAGAAAGAGTGCGTTCTCCAACAAATCCATTTATAGGTGAAGTTATAACGGTATAAGATAATTGAAGTTTGACAGCTTCTAAATCGGCTTGTTTTCTAGCTACAGTTGCAATTGCAGCTTCAAGATTGGTTTGGCTTTGTTTTGCTATCGAACCACTTGCTTGTAATTCACTCTGACCTGCTTGAAGGTAGGCACGCGTTGATTTTAACTTAGCGACTACTTGATCGTATTGATTTTTTGTTACTGCTGAATCGGCATACATATTTCTAAATCGTTCGTAATCCTTTTCGGCTTTTTCAAGACTAGCCATATCACCGGCTAGTTTCGCTTTTGTGGCTGCTTGATTTGATTGGGAAGTAACTGTAGCTTGTTGTAAAGAATGTAAATTTCCTTCTGCTGATGCCAAATCAGCTTCGGCTTGTTTCACTTTTATTCGATATTCTTCATCGTCTAAAAGTATTAAAGTATCGCCTTTTTTTATGGCTTGATTGGCTTCAAATTTTATATCAATAATATGTCCTGTTGCTCTAGCAGCTATATTGTTGATATACGATTCTACTTGTGCATTATTTGTTGACTCGTAACTTTTGAAATCAAAAAACAAACTCAATATCCAAATTCCTCCAGCAATTAAAAAGACAAACGATAGAATTTTTAATAGTGTATTTCTCTTTTTATCCTCTTTTTGAACAGTCTCGTTCGGTGTATTTTCTTCGTTCATAGTGATATTGGTTTAAAGTTTACCCATGGCATATTTCAAAGAATAGAATTGAATAATCAAATCTAGATTGGCATTGATAAGTGATATTTTTGCAGAATTCAATTGCACTTCGGCATCTACCATATCACTGATAAGTGCAAAATCATTATCATATCGACTTTTAATAATCTTATAATGATTTTGAGCTAGTTCAACATTCTTTAAAAAAGTAGGGATGTTTTTTTTAGTTTCTGCATATCGTACAGTCGCTTTTTTTACTTCTTTATCAATTTCATCTTTGATGATTTTTTGTTGTGTAGTGCTTTTGTCAATTTGTAATTTATCACTTCCTACTCGATGTTTTAGGTTGTAAAAACTAGAAATATCCCAGCTTAAAGAAACTCCCGCTGCCCAAAAATTTAATGTATTGTTTATGTAATTTGGCCATTGTGCAGGATATTGAGAATTGAAAATGAAATTAGCACTAACATTGGGTTTAAAACCACTTTTAGTTGTGTTCAAAAACGATTCGTATAATTTAACATTAATCTCTGATTGTTTTATTTCATACCTGTTTTGATATGCTTCGGCAAGTATTTCTTCAATGGTTAATTCTTTTGATGGCAATATGTTTTCCACTAGAACAGGTTTGAGCACAGTATCTGTAGGAAGACCTATTAAAATGTCTAAATAATTACTAACCAATTTAATGTTGTTGACATCTTGAAATACGGAAACCTGAAAATTTGATTGTTGCAGTTCAGTTCTAAGCAAATCACTTTTAAGATTTTGTCCGTTTTCAACACGAGATTTTAACTGTTTGATTCGCAGTTCGGTGTTACTAATATTTTGTTTTGTCACCTCAATTTGTTGGTATAATTTTTCTAAGGTAAAAAACTGTTGAGTTATGGCTAACTTTACTTCCGCTTCGGTCATTTTAACAACCGTTTCCTGAATTTGAGTTACCAATTTTTGACTTTCAATTTTATTTTTTATTAATCCACCATAATATAAAGGCATTGAGGCAACAAGTGTTCCAACAGTTTGATAATCAAAATAATCTACCGTGACACTCTTGTCATAAAATCCTTGAAATATTTTTGGATTACCGATATAGTTGTAGTCCATATTTAGACCTAAGCGTGGTGCTTTAGAAATCTTAGCTTGACTTAAATCTTCATTGGCAATGGCGACATTCGTATTCGCAACTTTAAGTTGTCGGTTATTTTGAATTCCTAATTGAATAGCTTCTTCTAGTTGAATTGGTCTTGTGTTGTTTAAATCATTCTGTTGACTATAAATCACGCTTTTCCCAAAACAAAATAGCGTCACTAGAAGGAAATATATTTTAATTTTTTTAAAGATAAAATTAGTCATCATTACTTGTTAGCTACTATATTTTTAAACATCGTAATACTATGTATTAGTCTACTTTATTACTTCCTTTAAAAAATAGGTCGATTACTTTTTTATGACCAACCGCATTGGAGAGTTCTTTCATTGCAAAATAGGGTATAAATGAACTAAAAATAATTAACAATCGAGCAGGATATTCATAGGTGAAAAGTTCATGAGTAATGTTACTGACTGCTCCGTCAAAAGTGGAAGTGTTATAAAAACCAACAATAAATTTCTCTAAAACGTTAAAAACTATAATGCAAAGTGTGAATGCAAAAGTTTTATAAGTAGTCAATAAAGCTAAATGACCCTCGCTAGTTTTTCTGCCTATCTTAGTTAACCCAATAATAGATACTACTTTACCTAAAATTAAAGCACTTATTAGAGCAGCGCCATACTCTTTATAATCTATTTCATATTGTGCCAAAACCAATCTTTTATAGGTGAAAAACACCCCAAAGTAAAACGACAAATAGAGCACATTTATCCAGTATTCAATGAATTCTTCTTTAAATTTTTCTTTAAAACTTTTCTTTTTGGTTTCGTCAACAGTTGTACTCATCTTTATAAGTATTGATTTATAATTCTTAATATAATCATTTAATGAACAATAATAAGAAATTTAAATACTTTGTGCAAATAAAATCAATTATTAAAACCCTTCAAAAACTCCCAAACCAAAAAGTGCGAAATCATACTTTACTGGATCATTGGCATCAAGAAATCGAAGATTAGTATCAAGTTCGGCCAATGCTTTGCTATCGTTTTGATTTCGAGCGAGTAATCCCAATTTTCGGGCTACATTGCCTGAGTGCACATCCAATGGGCAAGATAAAGCTGCAGTAGAAATGTTTTTCCAAATTCCTAAATCAACACCTTTGTTATCTTCTCGAACCATCCAACGCAAAAACATATTAATACGCTTAGCTGCCGAACCATGCAACGGGTCAGATATATGTTTGGTTGTTCTTTGCAAATGAGGCACTTCAAAAAATACTTTCTTAAATTCTGCAATAGCAATTTGCATGGAATTCGGTTGTTGATGGTTGGCAAAAACTGTTTCCAAACCACCATGATTAACATAAATATTTTGCAATCCTATAATAAAAGTTTTAAAATCAATACTATTAAAAGTTCTATGAACAAAAGGTTCAAGAGCTTCCAATTGATAATCCTTATGATTTATAACAAAATCGTAGGGTGAATTTCCCATCAACTCCATCATGCGTTTTGCATTAGCAATAATCATCTTGCGATTTCCCCAAGCTATGGTAGCGGTCAAAAATCCAGCAATTTCAATATCTTCTTTGATCGAAAACTGATGAGGAATTTGGATTGGGTCGGTTTCAATAAAGTTGGGATTATTGTATAAGTTTACCTTTTCATCTAGGAATTCTTTGAGCTCGGCTTTAGTCATTAGATTGGATTTTTTTAGCATAAAAACCATCTTTTAAACTAGCGCCACGCTGTTGAGGAATAACCTTAAAATTCGTTTCAAAATAGCGTAATTGTTCCGTATTAACGCATGGTAAATCACCATTGCCCGTTATCCAAAAGAATGGATAATTAATAGGCGAGTGGTAGTCTAAATTTTCTTTTGGCAGTAAAACGTACTTTTGAGTTCCCTTTGTATTGGGTTCGGGAACTAATGTGTTTTTTATGCTAAAAGTTGAATTGGAAACCAAACTAGTATTGTTTGTTAATCCAGCAAACGAAATTGGAATAAAAATCAAAAATGCAACCAAAGCCAAACTTAGTCCAATTGAAATCAAAATTATTTTTCGATTTGTTAATACCAATGAAAGTAATAATAACCCAAAGAAAATAGTGAAATAAACATAAAAACGATATTGTGGAGAACTGAATGTTACTAATATCAAAAGCGTTATGAATACGAAATAGATATTCCAAATAGTTTGTTTAGGATATCGTTTATAGATAACGATTGGAGAAGCAATTACCATTACCATAGTTGCAATTCCAATGATACTATTAATTCCATTTCTGAAAAAATAGTGCTGGAGAATATCAGTTAAAGTTAAGTTTTCAATTGAACCAGATGGGATATAAAAAGAATGCATCATCCTTTGACTAAAGAAGAAATCCATGATTGCTTTCGGAATAGTAAAGCTTGCATTTGGTAATGAAATGAAAGTCATTGGAAAAAATGGATAACCAGTAAGAATGGCATTTTTTATGATAAATAACACAAAAACCAATACTGATAAAAGCACAATTCTATTGAGTTGTTTTTTGATAAGATCATAATTTTTTATTACTAATAGTATAGGCAATATCAAGAGTACAACCGCTGTGATTTTGATAAACACTAAAAACAATGCTATTGAAGTGATTATGGCGAAATTTTCATTTTCTAGATAAAGCCAAAACAAGATCAATCCAAAAATATAAACAGGAACATCGGGTGATGGAGCATTTACAAATTGAAATAGAAATACGTAAGTTATTGGCAATAATCCAAATACTAATTCTATTTTATTTTTGGTAACAAAATAGGAGTGAAGCTTTTCAAATGCCCAATAGTTTCCTATCAGCAAACAAAATCCGTTCAAGTCATTAAATCTGTCGTATAAAAAGGAAAAACTAAAAACACTTTGAGTAATATGCCAACCGCTAGTTTGTCCAAAAAACAAATGAAGGTTAGCTAGTCCAGGTACAAAACCATATTCGTTGAGCCATTTTATGGTTTGAATATAATAGGTTTCGTTATCGATGATAAAAGGTGAGGTGGCGCTTTGAGCCAAAATCAATAAACTACTAAAAAGAAGCAGCATTTTTATTGCTATAGGAAAAGCGATGAAAAATGATTTTGTTTTTTGAAAAATAACTAGATAGAGTTCTTTATTCCAAAATCCTATAAGCAAAGTAAACAATAGCAAAACGGAATGAAAAGCGATGTTTATTGGACCAAAAACTGCCCAAATACTAGCTACAATTGTTATTGAAAACAATCCTAATATGGAAGTAATTACGACATCAATAGAT
This sequence comes from Flavobacterium sp., assembly GCF_046317795.1. Classification (GTDB taxonomy): domain Bacteria; phylum Bacteroidota; class Bacteroidia; order Flavobacteriales; family Flavobacteriaceae; genus Flavobacterium. The sequence continues at coordinate 20,603 of NZ_JBKCVI010000024.1, forward strand.
GGTATTCGAAATAACTTAGAAAAACCTATCCCATAAGTAAGTGAGGTAAAAAGAATGTAGAGCCAACTTAGGAGAATAAGCACCATGATGTCACACTATTAATCCATCTTTCATGACCAATTTTCGATCAGCCATATTGGCTAATGCTTCGTTATGTGTAACAATAACAAAGGTTTGTCCAAACTCTTCTCGTAATTTAAAAAACAATTGATGTAAATTTTCAGCCGAAGCAGTATCTAAATTTCCAGAAGGTTCATCGGCAAAAATAACGGCAGGTTTATTGATTAAAGCTCTAGCAACCGCAACACGTTGTTGTTCACCACCCGAAAGTTCATTGGGTTTGTGATTTAACCTATCGGATAGACCTAAATAATCCAATAGTCGTGTAGCTTCTGTTTCTGTGGTAGATTTATCTTTACCAGCAATGTAAGCAGGAATACAAACATTTTCTAAAGCCGAGAATTCAGGTAATAATTGATGAAATTGAAAAATAAATCCAAGTTGTGTATTTCTAAATTTAGATAATTCTTTATCCATCATTTTTATTAGGTTTTCGCCATTAATCTCAAGTAGAGCATCGGTATTTTTAGACGGATTGTCAAGTGTGCCAAGAATTTGTAATAATGTTGTTTTTCCCGCGCCCGATGCACCAACAATTGAAACAATTTCCCCTTTTTGAATATGCAAATCCACTCCTTTTAAAACGTGTAAAGCATCGTAGTATTTATGAATATTTTTGGCAGTAATCATGTATTAAATTTTTCACAAAGTAACAAAGTATTTTCTTTTTTTGATAGTGATACTATTTTTTTATAGTTGAATAATGTATAAAGTTATGTTAATAGATTTAATTTGTTTAATTTATAACTATATTTGTTAAACAAAAAATGTAATTCTTATGAACACAACCATTGAAAAAGAATTATTTGAACTGATAGGCGACAATCATCAAATGACTTCTGCAGAAACACCCTTGCGCCCAGACGCATTCATCAAAACAGATGACCAAAAGATGTCAAATATCGAAAAACATTTTCATGCCATAATGGAAGAAATGGGTTTAGATATGAAAGACGATAGTCTACAAGGTACGCCTCACAGAGTAGCTAAAATGTTTATCAAAGAAATATTTTCAGGACTAAATCCGGCAAATAAACCTAAAATTTCGGTTTTTGATAATTCCTACCACTATGATAAAATGTTGGTTGAAGCCGATATTAGTTTCAATTCTACTTGTGAACATCACTTTTTGCCAATCATTGGAAAAGCGCATATTGGCTATGTTTCAAGCGGAAAAGTGATTGGATTATCAAAATTAAACAGAATTGTTGACTATTATTCTCGCCGTCCTCAAGTGCAAGAGCGATTGATCATGCAAATTTTTAACGAATTAAAAACGGTTTTGGAAACCGATAGTGTAATTGTTGTTATGGAGGCCAAGCATTTGTGTGTTTCTAGCAGAGGAATTCAAGATGAAAGTAGTTACACCTCAACCATTCAATATGGAGGAATATTTATTGAAAAAGAAAATAGAAACGATTTTTTTAGTTTACTAAAAAATCAATAAAAAATTTATTTTAAATTGTTTATTAGTGAAGAGTCTCGGGTAATAATTTATTCGAGATTTTTTTTGTCCTTTACTAAAAAACCTAAGCCCATACTCTTAAGCATTTTCTTTTCGAAAGCCCAAAAGAAGGTAAACTGCCCAAATATAAATCCAAAACTAACTAGCAACACTTGGTACACTGGAAAAATAAGTAAAATGTATAAGGGATAATATAACCAATTTGAAACATTTCCTTTGACAATACCAAAAAGAGATAAAATAGGTTTTGAAAGATACGCAGCAGAAGAGCCAGTAATTGCAAATACCAGGATAATGACAAAAACTTGCCAATTCGATTTGATATTCCAGCGTTCTTTAAAACTTGACATACTTTTATTTTTTGACAAATATAATGCATTAAGGACTTGGAATAAAACCTCCTAATTTTTGATTATATGTGATTTGAAAATATATGAAATAATTATAAAGCAAATAATTAACTTCATAACCATAATGAGTAAAAGGTTCGTAATCAATGCGCATTTCATAAATATTTCTATTATTGCCTTGAATTTGATTGACTCTACTGTTCCATTCTATAACATAGCTCTGGTTTCTATTTTCTAAGAAATTTAGAGAATAAAAACCTCTCGGTTTTGCATTTTTTGCCAACCAAGAACTAAAACCTGGATCAATAATAATTACTTCATATTCTAGACTATCATTGGTAATTTTAACGGTGTCTGATATTTTAGTAGCAATAGTATTACCATCCGCAGTAATAATGTTTTTTGATGAAGTACAAGATAGAATTATTAAAATAAAGGAGAATACTATAATTAAATTTCGCATAATCAATTGTTTGCAATAAAAGTACTAAAAATCAATTGTTTGAACCTTATTTTTAACATAAAAAACCACGCATAACGTGGTTTTTTAATTTTACTTTTGAAATCAAATTATACTTTCTCGGCTTTCAACAAGCTTATAATTTGTTCTGCTAATTCGGTTCCAATTCTGTCCTGTGCTTCCAATGTTGCCGCACCAATATGTGGTGTTAAGGAAATTTTTGGATGCATCAGGATTTTAATTTCTGGTGTTGGTTCGTTTTCAAAAACATCCAAACCGGCAAATAATACTTTTTCGTTATCCAAAGCTTCAATCAACGCTACTTCATCTATAACGCCACCACGAGAACAATTTACAATACCCACGTTATCTTTCATCTGCGCAAATTCGTCAGCACCAATCACATATCCTTCTTGCGCAGGAACGTGAAGCGTTATAAAATCAGAATGTTTAAAAATATCTTCCAAAGGTTCGGTTTCAAATTCCACATGGATAAACTGTCCGTTGTAAAAATCAACTTTTACGTCGGCTTTATCCACAAATTTATCGGCTGCAATTACTTTCATTCCAAGTCCAAGCGCCATTTTTGCTACCGCTTGACCGATTCGTCCAAATCCAATAATTCCTAATGTTTTTCCGCGTAATTCAATTCCGTTGGCATACGCTTTTTTCAAACCATCAAAGTTAGTATCACCTTCTAAAGGCATATTTCTATTCGAATCTTGCATGAAACGAACTCCTGTAAACAAATGCGCAAATACCAATTCGGCCACACTTTCAGAGGACGATGCTGGCGTATTAATTACGTGTATTCCTTTTGCACGAGCATAATCCACATCAATATTATCCATTCCAACACCACCTCGACCAATGATTTTTAATCCTGGACAAGCATCTATTATATCTTGTCGAACCTTTGTGGCACTTCTCACTAAAACTACCGAAACATTATTACTGTTTACGTAATTCGCTACTTGTTCTTGAGCGACTTTGGTAGTGATTACTTCAAAACCACCTTTTTCTAATGCTTCAATTCCACTTTTTGAAATTCCGTCGTTGGCTAATACTTTCATCTTTTTTGTATAATGTATAATGTAAATTGTATATTGATTTTTTATGAGCCCTGCCTGCCGGCAGGCAGGTAATCCCGCAATTCGCTTCAACCTTTGTGCCGACAGGTAGGCAGGTCGGGGCTAATTATTCTGCTATCTGCGACTGAACACTGACTACTTCCTCCAACTCTTTCATCACATCCACCAAAACCTGAACACTTTCTAGTGGTAAAGCGTTGTACATAGAAGCACGATAGCCACCAACAGAACGATGTCCTGGTAAACCCGAAATTCCAGCTTCTTTCCACATTTTATCAAATGTTTCTTGGTTCTTTTCGTCAACCAATAAAAAGGTAGCATTCATACTACTTCTGTCTTTTTTATCAGCTGTTCCGATGAATAATGGATTTCTGTCGATTTCGTTGTATAGCAAATTGGCTTTGGCTTCGTTTACTTTTTCAATTGCTGCAATTCCGCCCTGAGCTTTCAACCATTGCAATGTTAAAAGACAAGTATAAACCGCAAAAACGGCTGGTGTATTATACATACTTTCCGCTTTAATGTGTTTTTCATAATCCAAAATACTAGGAATTGTTCTTCCCGATTTGCCTAGAATTTCTTCTTTAACTACCACCAAAGTTGTTCCCGCCGCTCCCATATTTTTCTGAGCACCGGCATAAATCAAATCAAATTTTGAGAAATCTAAAGTTCTCGAAAAGATATCCGAACTCATATCGCAAACTATTGGAATGTTGGTTTTTGGAAACGATTTCATTTGCGTTCCAAAAATGGTATTGTTACTGGTGCAGTGAAAATAATTCGCTTCAGCAGGAATTGTATACTCTGTTGGAATATGATTGTAATTTTGTTCTTTTGAAGAAGCTACAACAACAGTTTCACCAAATAATTTGGCTTCTTTAATAGCATTGTTTGCCCACGTTCCGGTATCCAAATAAGCAGCTTTTCCATCCACTTTCATTAAATTATATGGCACCATCAAAAATTCTAAACTAGCGCCACCTTGAAGAAATAGCGCCTGATAACCTTTTCCTTCTAATCCCAAAAGTTCTAAAGCCAACCCTCTCGCTTCATCCATTACGGCAACAAAATCTTTGCTTCTATGGGATATTTCAAGAATGGATAATCCGGAATTATTAAAATCCAAAACAGCTTGTGCTGATTTTTGGAAGACTTCTTGAGGTAATATGCATGGACCAGCGCTATAATTGTGTTTTTTCATTTTATTCTGAATTTATTTCAGAATCTTTTATCATCTGAAATGCTGTTATTTTAAAAAATTAAAGCGCAAATTTCGTAAATAGGGAATAGATAAACTATTTAAAATCATCGTTTATGAGTTCATCTTATCAACGAAAACGATTTAGTTTATAAAATTGATTACTTAAAGTTTATTCAAAAACAATAAAGTATCCACATTATCAGCATAATCCCAAAGTTCGGGTTGTTGGGTTTTTCCGAAGGTAATACTGTTTTCAATAACACCATTTGAAACAACACATTGTATTTGGTCTGCATCCTTTTCCAATTGTTTTTTGATGTCTTCAATATTTTCATATCGTTCATAAAACACAGAGGAAATTGGCGAGGCGTAACTAATATCTTCCTTCAAAGTTAGAAATTCATTATCCAATAATTTGAAATTACTCATTAGGAAAACGGCTTTGTTATAGTCGTAGTTGTTGGAATATTTTTCGTAATAAATGACATCTTTATATTCATAGATAGCTTTAAAGAACGCTTCAAAATTATAGTCTTCGGGAACAAACAATTTAGAAACATTGCGGCAACCTAAACCAAAATAACGGAAAATGTCTTCACCTAGACTTACTAAATCTTGCTCTGTTTCTTCGCCTGTTAATACAGCAACTGAATTACGATTTTTGCGAATAATATTTGGTTTGTCTTTAAAATAATATTCAAAATAACGCGCTGTGTTGTTACTTCCAGTAGCAATCACGGCATCAAAATTTTCTAATTTACCATCGGTAAACGTGATGCAATTTTCAATTTCGGGATTAACAGCTACTAAATATCTGGCCAAAAATTTAATCAGATGTTGATCGTTTGAAGACGTTTTTACCAGTACGTTATGTCCCGAAATCAATACGGAAAGAAAATCGTGAAAGCCAACTAGTGGAATATTTCCTGCTAGAATTAAGCCAACAGTTTTCGGTTTCACTTTAGAGAAATCATAATCAGCTAACCATTTATTCAAATTATCTTCTGTCAATGCTTTTGCCCAAGATTGAAAGGCGAAATAAACTTGTTCAGGTGTAAACCATCCATTATGAGATTGGGACAATTTGATTAAGTCAACAAAGTCATCAAAGAACAAATCATTGTGAAGCACTGTTTCGTCTTTGGTGTTTTTATCCAATGAAAATTGGCTTAAAAACTTTCCTAATGCAACAAAACATTTTTTTTTATCAATTTGTAACATTTGTTTACTTGTTTATGAATGGTTTTGATTGTAATTTTGCACAAAAATAAGATAATAGAAAATACAATAAAGAGAAAAGATAATTTTTCATTGGTACAGTCTATATTCTATTCTCTATTTTCTTTTATTTAAAATAAAAAAAATGGCAATCATTATAACAGACGAATGCATCAACTGTGGTGCATGTGAACCAGAATGTCCGAATACGGCAATATATGAAGGTGCGGATGACTGGAGGTACAAGGATGGAACCAAACTTAGAGGAAAAGTAATTTTACCCGATGGAACCGAAGTAGATTCTGATGCTGCGCAAACGCCAATTTCAGACGATATTTATTATATAGTACCAGGAAAATGTACTGAATGTAAAGGTTTTCACGATGAACCCCAATGCGCAGCCGTTTGTCCTGTGGATTGTTGTGTTCCCGATGAGAATCATGTAGAAAGTGAGGAAACGCTACTTAATAGACAATCATTTTTGCATAACGAATAGAATAAATCTTTAGCATAGGGAAGAGCCACTAAATTTAAATAATTTCTAAAATGTTGAGTCTTTTGTTTTCGGGCTCTTTTTTAAAAATTATAGTCAAAAAACTGATAACTGTTCATAATCTAATGTTTTTTACTAATTTTGTTAAAAGCCAATCTAATTATGAAGAAAATCTACCATGTATTCTTACTGATTTTTGGTTTTTTTGGTTTTTCACAAACAACCGAAAAGTCAATTATTTTAAAAGATGCTGTTAGTAATCTCCCTGTTGAATACGCCACTGTATTAATTCTAAAAACTAAGCAAACATTGTTAAGTAATGCAGAAGGAAAAATAACATTTGAGCTCAACGGTACTTCAAATATCCAAGTTACACATTCCTCTTATCATAGTGTAATTGTTCGTTCATCCGCATTACATAAAACAGATAATATTATCTATCTCAAAAGTAATATTAATGATTTAGACGAAATTATTGTAACGAAACAGCATCCTCAGAAAATCTTAAAATCAATTGTTGAAAATTCTATTAAGAAATTGACTTCTCCATCACGATTAAAAGTCTATGCGAGAGAGTTTTTTAAACAAGATGGTACACATACTTATTACAATGATGGTCTGTTAAACTTTCAATTAACTGGTAAAAACAATAAATTTAAGAGCACTATTTTAGTCGAACAAAATAGGTCTTATGGATTGATTAACGATGAAATTAGTTCCGAAGTTTTGGGTTATAATTTGAATGATATCATGCAAAATTACTATAACTTCAAGTATTTACTTCCCATTTTAGAACCTAAAGCTATAAAGCAATACGATTATGTTATTAAAGGGTACACTGCCAATGCAGATTATAATGTGATGCTTGTAACGCCATTGGACAATTCTAAGGAAATCCGTGATGATTTTAAAATAATTTATGACAATAAGAAAAAAGTAATTGTAGAAGTGAGTTCCAGTATTTCACCTGCAACTCTTGCCAATACTAAAGAAAAGAAAATAGTGGGTTCAAAAAATATTTATAAATCAATATTCAAAACAATCTACAGAGTTGAGGATTTAAACTATTATTTAGTAAGTTCGCAAGAAGAGATTGGTTTTGAGCATATTTTTAGAGATAAAAAAATAGATATTGAGGTTAGAAATTATTTTGTTACCACCTTTTTTAGCACTCAAAACTTCGTGTATAAAGAAAACGAAGTCTTTAAAGACAAAACACTTTATAATAAAAAAAATTCCATACTAACTAATTATTGGAATAATTCCGGATTGACTTCTACCGAAGAAGAAGAGAAAATTATTGAAGTTATAGCAGCCAAATCCTATTAGAATTTCCTTCAATTTCATTTCATTGAAACTTGATTTTAATATCTTATATTTGCACACTTTTTAACTAAAACTTAAAATGAAACGCTTTAGCGTTACATATCACAAATAAAAAATCAATAACAAAAAGATATGAAAGCAGGAATTGTAGGATTGCCCAATGTTGGAAAATCAACCTTATTTAATTGTTTGTCAAATGCCAAAGCGCAAAGCGCCAATTTTCCATTTTGTACAATTGAGCCCAATATTGGCGTGGTAAATGTTCCTGATCCAAGAATAAATCGTTTAGAAGAACTAGTAAAACCAGAACGTGTACAAATGGCTACAGTTGATATTGTAGATATCGCTGGTTTAGTTAAAGGTGCCAGTAAAGGAGAAGGTTTAGGAAATCAATTTTTGGCAAACATTAGAGAGTGTAATGCCATTATTCATGTATTGCGTTGTTTTGACAATGATAATATTGTTCATGTAGACGGTAATGTAAACCCAATTCGAGATAAAGAAACTATAGATATTGAATTGCAATTGAAAGACCTGGAAACCGTTGAAAAACGTTTAGAAAAAGTAAACCGCGCAGCTAAAACTGGAAACAAAGAAGCTCAAACAGAAAAAGCATTATTGGATAGAATTAGAGAAAATTTATTACAAGCAAAATCTGCTAGAACTGTAGTTGCTCAAAATCATGATGAAGAAGTGTTATTAGAAGATTTTCAACTAATAACGAACAAACCGGTTTTATACGTTTGTAATGTAGATGAAGATTCGGCTGCAACAGGAAACAAATACGTTGAACAAGTTCGTGAATTGGTAAAAGACGAAAACGCTGAAGTTATTGTTTTGGCAGTTGGTACCGAAGCAGATATAACCGAATTAGAAACCTATGAAGAACGTCAAATGTTTCTTGAGGATTTAGGTTTAAAAGAACCCGGATCTGCAGTTTTAATTCGTGCAGCTTATAAATTATTAAAACAACAAACCTATTTTACAGCAGGAGTGAAAGAAGTTCGCGCTTGGACAATCAATATTGGAGATACTGCACCCAAAGCTGCGGGTGTTATTCATACTGATTTTGAAAAAGGATTTATTCGTGCCGAAGTAATTGCTTTTGAGGATTACTCCAATTTAGGTTCAGAAAGTAAAGCAAAAGAAGCAGGAAAACTTAGAGTGGAAGGAAAAGAATATATAGTAAAAGATGGTGATGTGATGCATTTTAGGTTTAATGTGTAAATATAATAACGCACCTAATTGCTAAAACAAGTAAATAAACATGCAGGTTTTTTTGTTAGTTACGTTTTCTTTTCTTTACTTTATATCCCAACTCTAAATAATTTACGCTATGAAATTTAAACAATTGATTATTGATAAATTAAATAATCAAAAAATTATTGCCAACTCTCATGGTTTAAAGCCAAAAGATGTTAATTTAGTTTTAGCTTTTGCTCAAAGAACGCTTCTGGACGAAACTTTACCTTACCAAAAACTAAAAGAAAGATATCCTAACGCTGATATTGTATTGTGTTCTTCTTCTGGACAAATTTCTAATGAATGTAATATTGAAGATGATATTGTTGTAACAGCCATTTCATTTGAAAAAACAAAAGTAAAAACTACACAAATCGATATTATATTGAACAGTGACCTAAACGATTTAGGCGAAAAAATTAAGAATGATTTATTATCTGAAGATTTAAAATCTATACTAATTTTATCCGAAGGAAGTTTAGTTAATGGAACTGAATTGATTAATAAATTAATAGCGCAAACCAATAAATTAATTCCGATTTTTGGTGGTTTAGCCGGTGATGAATATAATTTTGAAAAAACAATTGTTGGATTAAATGCTGATGCAACCCCAGGGAAGATAGTAGCGGTAGGATTTTATGGAAATAATATTCATTTTGATTACGCTTCCGAAGGAGGTTGGAGTGATTTTGGTCCTGAACGAGAAGTTACTTTATCTGATAAAAATGTTTTATACAAAATAGGTGACCGTTTTGCATTAGATTTATATAAAGAATACTTGGGTAAATATGCCGAAGAATTACCAAGCTCCTCTTTATATTTTCCTCTTTCAATGAAAGAAAATGCCAACTCAGCAACAGTTGTTAGAACCATATTATCGATAAATGAAGAAAATAAATCAATGACTTTTGCAGGTAATATTCCACAAGGTTCAATGGTAAGATTGATGAAGGGAAATATCGATAAATTGATTGATGCTGCATCAAATGCGGCTTATAAAATTAAGAAGAGATCAACTGAAAGAAATCAATTAGCACTTTTGATTAGTTGTGTAGGTAGAAGAATTGTTTTAGGTGAAAGAATAGAGGAGGAACTTGAAGTAATTCGTCATGAATTCGGAGAAAACACTCTTTTATGTGGCTTTTATTCCTATGGAGAAATTTCTCCAACTTTAAAGAATGTAGCTTGTGAACTTCACAATCAAACCATGACAATAACCACAATCTATGAGGATTAATAGTTAAATGAATAAACCAAATTTACATCGTCATCTTGGTCGTCAAATAGATAAATATTTATCTAAACAGACCATTAATAATAGTCCTGAATTAATGGCTTTTATTGATGTCATCAATCAAACGTATTTAAATTATGAAAAAGATGCCGAGTTGTTTGAGCAATCCACTCGTTTAAATGACAAAGAATATTCTGAAATCACTTTAAAGTTAAAAGAAGAAATAGGAAAAAGAGACATTTTTCAAAAGAAGTTGGTTGAAGCAATTAATCAACTTAATGTAGATGGCAAAGAGTTGAAAGAAGAAGAGGATAATTTACTAGACTTAATTAAAATTCTAAATCGAGAAATTGAAATTAAAAAGGAGTTTCAAATACAGTTAAACGAATCCAAAACAATTGCTGAAAATGCTAATGAAGCTAAATCGGAGTTTTTATCCATAATGAGCCATGAAATTAGAACTCCGCTCAATGCAATTATAGGTTTAATTTACATCATGGAAAAAGAAAACTCATTGCAAAGTTTCCAAGAAAATATTGAAGTTTTAAAAAATTCAGCACAAAACTTATTTTTATTAATCAATGATATTTTAGACTTCAATAAAATCGAAGCAGGTAGAATTGATATTGAGAGAATTCCTTTCAATTTGATTGTTTTAACCAATCAAATTGCAAAATCATTACAAGTAAGAGCTTCTGAAAACCTCAATAAAATAGAAGTAATTGTTGCGGATAATTTTGTGCCAAATTTAATAAGCGATCCGTTGCGAATGAATCAGATCATTACAAACTTAGTTTCAAATGCTATCAAATTTACAAAAAACGGAACCATAAAAATTAAACTAAATCAATTAGGAGTTTTTGACAATATCTCGACCTTCAAGGTTGAAATAATTGACACGGGAATAGGGATTGAAAAGGAAAAATTCAATACCATTTTTGAAAAATTTTCTCAAGCCGAAACAAGAACTTCTAGACAATTTGGAGGAACTGGATTAGGACTTTCTATTACCAAAAAATTACTAAATCTATTAGGTACTGATATTTTGGTTGAAAGTGAAATTGGAGTAGGTACAAATTTTAATTTCACATTACAACTTCCAATCGATTTAAAATTTATACCAGTTAATACAAATGATTTACAAGAAAATTATAAAGTAGAAAATCTTAAAGGATTAAAAGTTTTATTAGTTGAAGACAATTTAATCAACATCAAAATTGCCCAAAAAATTATGACTCAGTGGGATGTTGAAGTAGATTTAGCAGAAAACGGACTTGTGGGTGTTGAAAAATTTAATGCTCATAAATACGATGTCATTTTAATGGATTTATCAATGCCAGTAATGGATGGTTACGAAGCCACAACGATAATCAGAGAAAAGAATAAATTAATTCCTATTGTTGCCCTTACGGCATCGGCTTCTTTTGGTTATTTAGACAGAGCACTTCAAATAGGTATAAATGAATACATCATAAAACCATTCAACCCAAATGAACTCAATATGAAATTAAAAAAATATTATCGTCTTTGACTTTGGCTCATTTTTGTCAATATCATTCTTAATAACTTCTTTTTTATTGGTTTTTAAAAACCCTCTAATTCCACTATATTAGCACACCCAAGGTTTATGCGAAAAGCATAAGCCGAACTGAAGGGAGTTAAAATCGAAAGTTTTATAATGCAAGAACAAAATCAATATACCGAAGACAATATTCGTTCACTCGACTGGAAAGAACACATCCGAATGCGTCCCGGAATGTACATCGGAAAACTAGGTGATGGTTCTTCTCCCGATGATGGAATCTACATATTGCTCAAAGAAACAATAGATAACTGTATTGATGAGTTTGTGATGGGAGCAGGAAAAGTAATTGAAGTTACTATCAAAGACAAACTCGTCACGGTTCGTGATTATGGACGTGGTATTCCTTTGGGTAAAGTGGTGGATGTCGTTTCCAAAATGAATACGGGCGGAAAATACGACTCCAAAGCTTTCAAGAAATCGGTAGGTTTAAATGGTGTTGGTACCAAAGCCGTAAATGCATTGTCGAATTATTTCCGTGTAGAATCCGTTCGTGATAACCAACAAAAAGCAGCTGAGTTTTCTGCTGGAAATCTTACCATTGAAGAAGATATAATAGAATCTACCAAACGTAGAGGAACCAAAGTTTCTTTTGTTGCTGATGAAACCATTTTCAAAAATTACAAATACCGAAATGAGTATATTATTAAAATGCTCAAAAATTACTGTTATTTAAATACAGGATTAACCATCTATTACAATGGCGAAAAGTATTATTCAGACAACGGTTTAAAAGATTTATTGGAAGAAGCCATCCATGAAGACGATATGGTGTATCCAATCATCCATTTGCTTGGCGATGATATTGAAATCGCTTTAACCCACAGTAAATCGCAATATTCAGAAGAATACCATTCCTTTGTAAACGGACAAAACACAACTCAAGGTGGAACGCATCTAGGCGCTTTTCGTGAAGCCATTGTAAAAACGATTAAAGAGTTTTACAACAAACCTTTTGAAGCATCTGATATCAGAAAATCAATAGTTTCGGCTATATCCATTAAAGTGGAAGAACCCGTTTTTGAAAGCCAAACGAAAACCAAATTGGGTTCAACAGAAATTGGTCCGAAAGGGCCATCGGTACGAACCTTTGTCAATGATTTTATCAAAACCAAACTTGATAATTATTTACATAAAAATCCTGAAATTGCTGACCAATTATTACGCAAAATTCTTCAAGCCGAGCGAGAGCGAAAAGAACTCTCGGGAATTAGAAAATTAGCCAAAGACAGAGCCAAAAAAGCAAGTCTTCACAATAAAAAACTACGTGATTGCAGAGTGCATTTAACCGATGCTAAAAATCCGAGAAGTTTAGAAAGCACCCTTTTCATTACCGAGGGCGATTCGGCTTCGGGTTCCATTACTAAATCTCGTGATGTCAATACACAAGCCGTATTTAGTTTGCGTGGAAAACCTTTGAATTCGTATGGCATGACAAAGAAGATTGTCTACGAAAACGAGGAATTCAATTTGCTACAAGCCGCATTGGATATTGAAGAAGACATGGGCGATTTGCGGTACAACAATATTGTAATTGCCACTGATGCCGATGTGGATGGAATGCACATTCGATTATTATTGATTACATTCTTTCTGCAATTTTTCCCCGAGTTGATAAAAGACGGACATTTATACATTTTGCAAACGCCCTTATTCCGTGTGCGAAATAAAAAGGAAACCATCTATTGCTACAGTGAAGAAGAGCGTGTAAATGCTATTGAAAAATTAAAACCGAAACCAGAAATCACTCGATTTAAAGGATTGGGTGAAATTTCGCCCGACGAGTTTAAAAATTTCATTGGGGAAAGCATACGTTTGGATCCAGTGATGTTGGATAAAGCTACCTCAATAGAGACGTTATTGGAATTCTATATGGGCAAAAACACACCCGATAGACAAACGTTTATTATCAATAACTTGAAAGTGGAATTGGATGTGGTGGAGAAGAATTAGTTTTCAGTAACCAGTTTTTAGGAAGCAGTAGATTTGACTAATAAAATTATCCTAAATAATGAAAAAAATAATTTTAATAACGAGTTTATTTATAGTATTTTCTTGTCAAAAAGAGAAGAGTGAGGTTTTTTTAAAGCTTGAACAATATAGTAAAGTAAGATTATTGTCCTATAATCATATTAGAAATTCTTATTCTGATAAGAATGAGATTTTAATAAAAGATAATTTTATTACAATATCTGGTGTAAGTTTTGTTGATGATGTTGATTTGAATACAGAATTCAAAAATAAAATTTTCAATGTATTAGATAGCAAATTAGAATATGGAACTTCTGCGGATTGTTATAACCCAAGACATATTTTGTTGTTTTATAAAAAAGACAAATTAGTTGATTTTTATGACTTTTGTGCTGAATGTGGCGGAAGCTATCAATCAAGTGGATTAAAGATTGTCAAAAGTATAAGTTCTGAACAAGGAGATTTGTTAATAGAAATTTTTAAGGAATTAAATTTAAAAAACAATGGAGAAGAAACTGAAAATTATCAGTATTTCTAATCCTAAATTTATATAATGTTGACCTTAAATCGTTAAAACCAAACTATGAAAGACGACGAAGAAGATAACATCAACGAAGACGAAACTAACGACGAGTTAAACGATTCTACAAATGATGAAGTAAATGATGAAGGTTTTGAAGACCTCAAATCTTCAGGTAATCATTTCTATGAAAATGACGAAAACCCCGAAGACACC
>NZ_JBKCVI010000025.1:0-25071 GCF_046317795.1 Flavobacterium sp.
CAAGATGGGGAAAAGCGAAATTCTCGTGATAGAGAAGTTGAAGAGCCGATTAATATGTTGACACATTATTGGAAAATCAATGATAAAACACAATTGACATCCAACGTAATGTATCAGTTTGGTAAAATTGGAAATTCAAGAATAGATTTTCAAAACGTGCCAAACCCTGATCCTACATATTATAGAAATCTTCCTAGTTATTTTACTTCTTTATACGAAAATGACCCCGCATTTGTGCCAATAACCGCTTATCAGCCAGGTGGACTTGGTGGTTTACCAACTCCAGATTTGTTAGGTGCGCTTTCGGCTCCTTTTTTAACCAACAGACAGATAGATTGGGACTCAATGTATCGTATTAATACAGATCTAGTAGGGATTAATCCTGATGGCTCTGAAATAAGAACACCTGGAAGAAGTAAATATGTTCTTTATGAAGATAGAACAGATGATAAATTATTTACTGCCAATACTATTTTAAGCAGTCAACTTTCAGATAATATATCTTTAAATGGTGGACTTAGTTACAGCAATCTTAGATCAGCAAACTTTCAGTACTTAACAGACTTGTTAGGCGGAGATTACTACCTAGACATTGACCCATTTCAAACGGGTACAAGTCAATTTACCGATTTGAACAATCCAAACAGAGAAGTTCGTGTAGGAGATAAGTTTGGCTACAACTATAATTTATTTGCCAATCATATAGATGCTTTCACACAATTTAAATTTGTTTATAAGAAAATTGATTTTTTCATCTCACAATCATTCAGTAGAAAAGAATATCAAAGAGAAGGATTATACAAAAACGGTATTTATCCAAACAGTTCATTAGGCAAAAGTGATAAGATTGACTTTGATAATTTTGGATTTAAAGGAGGATTAACCTATAAAATTTCAGGTAAACAATTCATTACACTAAACGGATTGTATATGTCTAAAGCACCATCAATGCGAAATGTGTTCTTTAATGCTCGTTTAAGCAACGAACCCATTCGAAATTTAAGGAGCGAAATTGTATCTAATATTGATGCATCATATACAGTTAAAACACCAAAATTCAAAGGAAGGATTACCGGATTTATGTCTAATATTAAAGATGCTACAGAAACATCATTTTTCTTTGCAGAAGGCGCATTTGAAGACCTTGATGGTGACGGTGGTGATGCCTTTGTTGCCGAAATCGTTACTGGTTTAGACAAGTTTAACATTGGCGCTGAACTTGGTTTAGAATACCAAATAACATCTACATTAAAAGCAACGCTTGCAGCATCTTACGGAGAATATATTTACAGCAACAATACAAACGTAGTTTTAAATGACGACACTAGAGCTTCACAAGGTTTGTCTCCATTGGTAAACTTAGGTGAATCAAATTTAAAAAATTACAGACAACCAGGAATGCCTCAACAAGCTTATGCTCTTGGAATTGAATATAGAGACCCAAAATTCTGGTGGGTGGGTGCCAATGTTAACTATCTTTCAGATACTTATCTTGATGTATCATCTGTTTTAAGAACCCAGTCGTTTGTCAGAAATCCTGCTTCGGTAACAGGACAACCTTTCCCTGAAATTACTCAATCAAGATTAGATCAATTATTAGCACAAGAAAAGTTTGACCCTTACACTCTTGTAAATTTAACAGGAGGGAAGTCTTGGAGAGTTTCAGGAAAAAACCCTGTAACTCTTGGTTTATTTGCTACATTAAATAATATCTTTGATGTGCAATACAAAACTGGTGGTTTTGAACAAGCAAGAAACGCAAATTTCAGAGAATTAAATCAAGATCAAGCTAGCGGAACACCTTCGTTTGCACCAAGATATTTTTATGGTTTCGGAAGAACCTACTTTTTTAACTTTTACATAAATTTCTAAAAAAAAATAGATATGAAAACAAATTTTTTAAAATCAATATTATCACTTGCTTTTATAGCAATTTCAGCAATAAGTTGTGTAGACGACCAATACACAACTCCTAGTTTTGATTGCGTTGGAGAAACACTTCAAGTAACAAAACAAGTTAGTCAAATTCCTGCTTCTTCAATTGTAACTCAATATACACAAGATGATATAATTGAGGCCTATGTAGTTTCAAGCGATAAAGAAGGAAATTTTTACAAAAGCGTTTCTTTCCAAACATTAGATGGTTCAAAAGCATTTAGCGTTCCTATGGATATAGAAGCTACATTTGCTAGCTTTGAAGTAGGAAGCAAAATCTTTATCAAAATGCAAGGTTTATATACTGATATTTCAAATGATGGTATGAGAATAGGTGGTTTATTTGTTAACTCATCTGGAGAAGCTGGTGTAGGAAGATTATCAAGACTACAAGTAAGAGCGTCATTATTTAATTCGTGTAAAATAAAAAGCGAAACGGAATTAGTACAAAGCATTTCTTTACTAGATGTTGCTAAAAACGCAAACATCAACAAACTTATTGAAATTGATGGTGTGCAATTTGTCGATGATGCTGTAAGCGATACTTATTACAATCAAACCATTGATGTAGGTGGTGCTACAAACCACTTGATTACCGATAGATTTGGTACAAAATTAGTTTTTAGAACTAGTAGCTTTGCTGGATTTGCTAATAAAACAGTACCATCTGGTAGTGGAAAAATTAGAGGTATATTAACCAAATTTGGTGACACCTTCCAGTTTGTTGCTCGTTATGAAAGTGATATACAATTGAGTCAAGCTCGTTTTTTGCAATATCCAGCTTTTTTTAGCCAAGATTTTGAAAGTATTAATAACCTTGGGAATGGAGCTTTTATTAGTCTTCCAGGATGGAGTAATAGATCAATGAACAGTACTCAAGCTAATCCAGAACGTTGGGAAGCAAGAATATTTAGCAATAATAAATATGCACAAATGTCTTTATTTGGCACCTCAGACACCAATGGTGATGTTCGTTTGATTACACCTGCAATTAACCTTAACAATTCAGCAAACGATATATTAAAATTTGGTATTAAAACAGCTTTTTGGGAAGGTTTAGCATTAACGGTTTGGTATTCTACTAATTATAATGGTCTTGGCGATGTGGCTTCTATAAATGCGGCAACTTGGACAGAATTAACAACAAACATTCCAAGCATTACCGATGATGGATTTGCTACAAATTTTTATGAAATGTTTGTAAATACGTCTTCAATATCAGGAACCAATGTACACTTTTCTTTCAGATATCAGGGAGGAACTAATACAGGTGTTACAACATTATACCAAGTTGATAATATTCAAGTTATTGGAGGAAATTAAAAATTAATTATTGCTTTGATAAAAGTTCTATCAATTGCATTAAAAGTTTAAATATGAAAAAAATAATTTTAACAATAGTGTTTCTGTCTTTTTTCGCAATAGCTTGTGATTCAGAAGACGATGTAACCTATACAACTCCCGATTACATTTCTGGAAAATGGTTTTTTGATAAACAAGGAACTATTAATACTCAAAATATAGTTATTTATCAAGATTATGTAAATACCACAAATTGTGAAAAAGACAATCTTGAATTTCACCCAGACGGAACGTATACTTCTAATGATTTTGAAGCAAATGGTTCTAATTGTGTAAACGATGTTATAAACGGGGATTATGAGGTAATCAATAAGGAAATTAAGTTAACATATACCGAAGGAAATATTGAATTTGAAACTGTTTTTACCATTGTTTCATTAACATATACCGATGTTACAGTAGCTGGAACTAATGATTTAGGCGAAATAATATTCTTTAAATTAAAAAGGTAATATTCTACTTATTCATATAAAAGGCTGTTTTTACGGCCTTTTTTTGTATAAATTTGTTTTGCTGTAAGTAATATAGTCAAAGTTGTTTATGCTAAAAAATATAACATAACAACAGCTTTTCAATATATTATATATATATTATTTTTTTACAAATAATAGCAGAATAGTAAATAAATAGCATAAAAAACCGTAACCATTTATTCATAAAACATTTTCAGAAACCCATGAAAAAAACAACTTTTTTCTTCACCATCATAATAATACAAATGACATATTCACAACAAGTGTTATCACCCGAAACACTCTGGAAATTAAACCGTCTAACTGCACTTGGTATTTCAAAAGATAAAAAATCAGTTGTTTATAAAGTGAGTACGCCTTCGGTGGAAGAAAACAAATCCAATAGTAAATTTTACACTATTCCACTTTCTGGAGGTAATCCTATCGAAGTAAAAGACACCAAAGATTTGTTGGCAGATAAAAACGTTTCTGCTGACGGCAACTATATTTTGTCTTCTCAAGAAGTAAAAACCGAAAAAGTATTCGGAAAAGATTTTTATCCCGATTTGCAAAAAGCCGATGCACAAATCTATAACGGTCTCGATTACCGCCATTGGGACACTTGGAATAACGGAACACACAACCACGTTTTCTATGCCGAAAACAAAGAACAAGCTACACAAATTGACATCATGAAAGACGAACCTTTTGATAGTCCGCAAAAACCATTTGGAGGCGATGAGGATTTTATTTGGACACCTTCTGGGAAAAGCATTATTTATGTGTGTAAAAAGAAATTTGGAACCGCTTATGCTGTTTCTACCAATACGGATTTGTACGAGTACAATTTAGAAACAAAAACCACCAAAAATCTAACCGAAAGTAATGCAGGTTACGATACCAATCCAGCTTTTTCTCCAACGGGCGATTTAACTTGGTTACAAATGAAACGCGATGGCTATGAAGCCGATAAAAACGATATCATCGTCCGTTTTAAAGGAATGAATATCAATTTGACTGCCGCTTGGGATGGTTCAGTAGAAAGCTTTAAATGGAGTGCAGACGGGAAGAAAGTGTATTTCCTTGCGGCTGTAGATGGAACCCAACAACTATTTGAAGTAAACTTCCCAGGATTGACAAAAATCGCAGTATTGGTGAACCAAGTAACAGCTGGCGATTTTGATGTGCATGATATCGTAGATGTTTCTGGCGAGAACTTTATCTTGACTAGAACCGACATGAACCATGCTTTGGAAATCTATTCTTACAATACCAAGAAAAAAACTTGGTTACCATTGACGAAAACCAATGAAGAAACCTATGCTAAATTAGCTTTGCCAAAATACGAAAGACGTTATGTAACTACAACCGACAATAAAAAAATGTTGGTTTGGGTTATTCTTCCGCCCAATTTTGATAAAACCAAAAAATACCCAACGCTATTATATTGCCAAGGCGGACCACAATCGCCTTTGACACAGTTTTATTCCTTCCGTTGGAATTTTTCGTTGATGGCTTCGCAAGGATATATAGTTGTAGCGCCAAACAGAAGAGGAATGTATGGACACGGACAAGCTTGGAACGAACAAATTTCCAAAGATTGGGGAGGACAAGTGATGGACGATTACCTTTCCGCTATTGATGATGTAGCCAAAGAAAGTTATGTTGATAAAGCGCGCTTGGGTTGCATAGGAGCAAGCTATGGTGGCTATTCCGTGTTTTATCTAGCTGGAATACACAACAACCGTTTTAAAACATTCATTGCACACGACGGCGTTTTCAATACCCAAAGTATGTTTGGGACTACCGAAGAAATATTCTTTAACAACTGGGATTTTGGGGGTGCGTATTGGGAGAAAGACAATGTTGCGGCACAAAAATCATACACTCAGTTCAACCCAATCAATTTTGTGGATAAATGGAACAAACCAATCCTAATCATACAAGGCGGATTAGACTTTCGTGTACCAATAGGGCAAGCTCAAGAAGCTTTTCAAGCGGCACAATTGCGTGGCATAAAAAGCCGTTTGCTTTACTTCCCCGAAGAAAACCACTGGGTGCTCAAACCACAAAACGGTTTAGTATGGCAACGAGAGTTTTATAAATGGTTGAAGGAAACTTTGTAAAACAAAAAAATCTCATCGTGATGATGTGTTTTTTTTAATTATTACCTTTCACAATTTTTTCCACGCCATTCCTGCCATTTCCCTTAAACTTGACGAGATAAACTCCATTAGAAAGATTACTCAAGTCAAAAGATGCATTGTCTCCCTGGGCGCAATTGAAGGATTTCATAACCTCTTGCCCCAAGTAATTATAAACACTCACTTTTTCATACAAGCTCTCACTATTATCAAAAAACACAACACCACTGGTTGGGTTGGGATATAATTTCACCAAAAGATTAATATACTCTTCATTGGACAAAGTGCCAGGGTTTAAACGGATGATGGCAGAACAGCTCAAAGTATTGTCGGGACTGGCAACACCGCCTGTAACCACTATTTTATTGTCGGGTTGGATTAGGACGGATGACGCATATCCATTAGTAACTTGAAAGTTACCATCTACAAAACCATTAGTTCCAAAACTGGTGTCAATAACTCCGTTATTCAAATACCTCAAAACAGTAAAAACATCTGCATCAAATCCACCAGCTAAAATAATTTTACCATCAACTTGTAACGCTACATCAGAAAATCTGCTCGGATAACTGGAAACTACAATACCATTGTTGCCAAAAGACGTGTCTAACAAACCTGTACTAGTGTAACGTGCCATAGCAAGTTTATAATTTACTTCAAACGAAGAACAACCACTAGCTATTATTCTTCCTTGTGAGTCAAACACTATTTTATCTATATAATCTGAAAAACTAGTGTTAACAGTAGTAACAACCTTTCCGTTTACTCCAAATGAAGTATCTAAATTTCCATTTGCAAAATATCGTGTCATAGCAAAATCCTTAGCAAAGGGGGCATTTATGGTATAACCACCTAAAATTATTTTCCCATCCTGTTGCACAGCAATACAATTAGCAAAACTTTCAGTACCCGAAAAAGGAGTTTGAACTACACCATTTATCCCAAAATCAGGGTCTAAACTACCGTTATTTAGCATTCTTGCAACCGTAAAATATTGTGCGGTACTGCCCGAAGTGCCACCTAAAAGTATTTTACCATCGGCTTGAAGTGCCACACAAGTACCCCTATCTTGCATAGTGCCAAAACTCAAATCCAAATAACCATCTTCACTAAAACTTGGGTCTAATGCACCATCAGGTAGCAATCGTGCTACCCAATAGGCATTAGGATATGTATTATTTTGTTGTAATCCCATGATAATAATTTTATCATCGGGCTGAATAATCATATCTTGAGGATAATAACCACCATTAGTAAACACAGAACAAATAGAGTTTCTAACAAACCCATTAGTACCAAAGCTTGTATCCAAACTGCCATCGCCATTAAATCTATTCAAGATAGTAGAGCAGTAATTTTCATTAAGTCCAAAAGTTACAATTTTACCATTTGATTGAAAATGAGAAGCTAAGGCAGCAAAATATTGAGAAACACAATTGGTGTTTTTACCATCGGTGTCAAAATTCATGTCAAACGAACCAGCTTGTGCCAATCCTTTTACAGATACAAGCAATACTAATAAAAAGTAGCTTTTCATGAATGAATTATTTTATAATAATAGTTTTAGTGATGGTTTTACTTTCAGCAGTAAAGGTAATAAAATAGGTTCCTTTTTTCAAGCTCAATAAATTTAATTCATTCTCTTTATTTAGTATAACATCCTGTCTAAATACTTTTTGCCCTAAAACGCTATAAACTGTAATAGTCAAATTATTTTGACTTAAATCTTTACTAGTTATGTAAAATAGCCCATTACTAGGATTAGGATAAAATGTAATGATATCGTCATTTTCAATAGTAGTGGCATCAGGTTCTGCATCATAAAAAATAGAGCTAGTTTTAGCTTCTGTACTACTTCCTGATGGAAAAATTCGAGTCACATTTAATGCTGATAATCCATTATAAGTAGTAAACTTGCCACCAATGATGATTTTACCATCACCTTGACGCTCCATACACCATACCGTTCCGTTAGTTCCACCACTTGCTAGTCCAAATCCTTGTGTATCTCTGCTTCCATTAGAGTTAAGTCGTATCATTTCATCACAATTTGTTCCTTGATAACCGCTAAAATCGCCTGATGCATAAATCTTTGTGCCATCAATATCCAAATCTCTCACTAAACCATAGGTGTTAGTAGATGTATTTAAAACGGTGTTATTAAATGCTGTCCCTACGGCAAAGGTTGGATCAAGTAAACCGCTTGGAAATAAACGCACAATGTTATTTCTACTGGTACCATTATAAAATTGAAATACACCACCAATTACAATATTATTATTGTTATCCAAAACGATATCTTCAATATGAGTATCAAAGAAACCATCAACAATGTTTTTTGTTAATCCTCTATTTGCACCTACAAAATTATTGAAGTTCAAATCAATTGTTCCGTCATTATTTAATCGTGTTAAACAATTAACTAAAACTCCGTTAAAATAATTAAAATAGCCACCGACTAGTATTTTGCTGTCAGGTTGAACAAGAATTTCATTAGGGGCACTATTAAATCCAGGCCCAGAATAATTAGGGTCGCTACTAAAAATATTAGGATTAAACGATAAATCTATAGCCCCATCTGGGTGTAATCTAGCAATTCTATGTCGAGCTGTACCATTATATGAAGTAAACATACCTCCTATTAATATTTTACCAGTATTTACACCACTACCATCTGGATATATGTAACAACAATAAACTACAGAGTTAGATCCTGAAATGCCATCAGTATTTGGAGTTGGAATAGTATTAAAGGTAGTATCAGGAGACCCGTCTGCATTTAACCTTATAATACCTGTACCAGTTGATCCTCCATTAAATCCACTAAAGTTTCCCACTAATATTACTTTATTATAATTTACCCCACTGTTCTTAATAACTTTCATGTCTAGTGGTACAGACTTTGTTTGTGTTGGACCGGTGCTAATAAAACTTGTATCCAATGTTAAATTCAAATTTAAACGAGCTATATTACTACTAGATACACCATTATAAGTTCCAAAACCGCCTGTGATTATTATTCTTCCTGTACTTTGAGTATCCACATTTTGAACAACAGCATTTGCACGAGTTCCAGCAACCAATTGAGGTGTAACTATTATTTGCTCTGCAACAATAATTCTTACAATAGCTGTTGTAAAATTCAATGTGCAACTATTATCAACAATTTTATATATTAAATCATAGCTCCCTATTGTGACACCAGGAGGAAATGAAATAATTCCATTACTATTTATAGTTGGCAATGGTAATATTGAAGGTGTAACTGACACAAATGAAACAGTAACATTACTATTGGTTGCTTGAACACCATTTGTAGTATCGTTACTTAAAACGCTAAGAGTTGTACCTCCTGTCAAAGTGTTAATAGGAGCAGTGAAATTATCATTAGTTGCTACAATTGGAAGACCTCCTACTTTTATTATCACTGTTGTTTGAGAACAATTTGTAGCCACCCAATAATTACAAATACTATAAGTAAGAGTGTAGGTTCCAAAAACACTACTTGGTGGAACTGTAATTATTCCATTATTGTTGATTGTTGCACCTATTAATCCTCCATTATTTACAAGAGATACAGTTGGCATTCCTAGTTGCGTAGGATTAATTATAGCATCATTATACCAATCATTACTTAACACTGAAGCTGAACTTCCACCTAAACAGCCATTTATAGTTGTTGATGAAAAATTATCAGGTGCAGCATAAATTACTCCAGCACCTCTTTCAGCACGATTATTCTTAAGATAGGGATCCGTTTGATTACCTGCAATGGTTGCAACATTAATGTGACTTCCCAAAGGGTTTACTGTAGCAACAATTGACATAGTTGCAGTAGCTCCAGTGGCCAAATTTCCAATGTTCCAAAAAGGAGTCATCCAAGTTCCTGCACTAGGAGTGGCACTAACCAGAGTAAAGCCCGAGGGCATATTATCTGTTACTACTACACCTGTTGCAGAGCTTGGGCCTGTATTTGTAGCGGTTAATGTAAATGTAACAGTACTACCAACTAAAGGAATAGTATTATTGATATTTTTAGTAATACTCAAATCTGATAAGCATTGACTTGTTGTGGCTGTAACTGCTATAGATGTTGGACTATAACAATTATTCACTGTATCATAAAATGCTGCATAGTAAGTACCAGCTAGAACACTTGCTGGATTACTAACTAAACTTGTTCCATTTGCAGGAGTAGAAGTATGCCAAGTTAAGTTAGTGTTTGCAGGTTGATTACTAGCCGTAATACTATTCAAATTTACACCACTATTAGGACAAATATTACTTATGCTTGTTGAACTTATATTAGGTGCATTATTGCCTGCTCGACAAATAATTATATTTGTGATTTTACATGGATTTGAGACCCAACTAGAAGTTCCAATATTGTCAAATGAAATTGAAGTAAAGGGAATTGTAGATCTTATTGTAACAGCGACATTTCCATAATTTGTTACAGTTGGCGCTACGGTTGGTAGACTACAAATGAGATTATTGCCATTCGAAATGACACCACAGAGGTTTGAAAAAGAAATTGTACCTAAGGTATTTGTTGAAACAAAAACTCTGTCTGGATTAGGAAATCCATTTGCAAATATATAATTGTCAACACTTGAAAATGGGACTCTAAAACTTGTAACAGGAGTACTAAAATTAAAGACAATAGCTCCATACCAAGTTGATGCTCCATTTCCATTAAATGATGCAGATGGTTGACAAGTATTGTTTGCAGGACTAGTAGGATTTTGATATGGCTGTGTAGATAAACCTATACCAGTAACATTTACTCCATTAATTGAACAAGTTCCATTATAAGGTGGTAATGCTGATTCTTCATTAGGGTCAATAGAATATTGTCCCAGTAAAGTATTTGAAACACAAAACACAAATAATAAAATAATTTTTTTCATAATAAAATAGTTTGAGTAGTTACATTTTATAAATTTCATTCAAAAATTCTTGCGTTTTACAATAAACCACCAATTTTCTTAGGATATATTTTAAGCGCATAATAGCGCATAAACTTGCTTAAAAAGAAATTAAATGTATATTTGTATACTAAACTTTAGTATTATGGAACAACAAAAACTTAGTTAGGCAAGAAAAGCAAAGGGACTAACTCAAAAACAAATGGCACTCAAAATAGCCATGGAACAAACCACCTATTCTAGAAAAGAAAGAGGCAAATCTCCTATAAGCGACGAAGAATGGAACCGTTTTGCAAAAACGCTAGAAGTCCCTGTTGAAGAAATTAAAGAAGTTAATAATTCAAGCAATGCCAAAAATGAAAACTGCACTATTAATGATAGCTCAATAGGTATTCAAATTGTAACAATGCCACAAAATGCTTTTGAAATCATCGTAAAGTACAACAACAAACTCGAAGAAGAAAACCAATCATTAAAAGAGCAACTAAAAAAAGCCCAATAAAATAAATCATTGAGCTTCTCCAAACAAAAAAAACCTAAAATCCTAGTTCAAATCACCTTCCGCTTTCTTCTTCGCCGCTCTCATGCGCTGCACTATTTTTCCAGTGGTATATTCATCCTGAGTAACACTCCCTTTAAAAACCAACTTGCCATTTCTAACAATTTTTTTAATCATTTTCAATAGCTCATCATAATGAACTTGGTTAGCATCCGTTAGTTGCTTGCGGTTATTAAAAAGCTCATTTTGCTCGTTGTTCTTCTGAGTCAAACTTACTTTATAATCCGTCAATACATCAGCAAAATTAGCATCCATTCCTTGTGCTACTAGTGAATCTTGGTTACTAACAACAAATTGTTTAACACTCTCTATCTTCAAAATAGCACCTTCAATATTGCGGTTTAACAAATCATTTTTCAAACCAGTAACAATGGCAGTGTTCAACGAAGCATCAGCAAAATAAGCACTCAAAAAATTCAAGTCTGTATTCAATCTTTTTGCCTCAGCATACAAACTTTCGGTAACCGCCTTTTGGCTCTCAGTAAGAACCAAACTACTCTCCAATTCCTTTACAAAATCAAGTTTTGCAACAAACCCTTCTTTAAAAGCATTATCCATTTTAGGAAACTTAGCTTTAATAGCATCAAAATCACGAGTATAACTCGTCAACACAAAATCGCCATAAGGAGCAACTTCTTCAATTTTTACATTCGCATTCATAATTTAAATTTTTTAGGTGAAACAATTAATTAATAGAAAAATAGTTCAAAAGCCATTAACCCAAAAATCACAAAACGCATGCCTAAAAATTCAAAAAGTAAGATTTTAACTAATGTTTAACAATTTGCCAATTAAAACAAAACCCCTTAAATCCGTAGCAAAAAAATCTTCGCACTCTTAGCATAAACCTTTGCGCACTTCACCATTATAAAATCTTTAAAATCCGTTTAATCCGTGGCAAAAAAAACTTTTGCGCACTTCGCGTAAATCTTTGTGAGCTTTGTGGTTAAAAAATCTTCAAAATCCGTTTAATCCGTGGCAAAAGAACCTTTGCGCACATCGCGGTTAAAAAACTCAACAAGGGTGATACCATCCTCAATTGGGGTTTTTCTGTATTCAGTTAGGGTGATAGGGCAACCAGCAAGGGTTTTTTAGTATTCAGTTGGGGTGACAGAGTAACCAGTAAGGGTTTTTCTGTATCCAGTAGGGGTGATAGAGCAACCAGCAAGGGTTTTTCTGTATCCAGTTGGGGTTATGGAGGAACCAGTAAGGGTATTTGAATAGTAAACTGGAGTAATAGTGCAGCTACCTAGTTTTTCCCTCAAATAAATAATAAACAAAAAACCCAACTTTCTCAAGTTGGGCTTTCAATTTATTCCGGGTCGTTCATTTTAAACGTTTCCATAAACTTCGTAGTATAATTTCCAGCTACATAATCCGGTTCATCCATCAACTGTCTGTGGAACGGTATGGTCGTTTTAATACCTTCAATCACAAATTCATCCAGCGCACGTTTCATTTTATTGATAGCTTCTTCTCTAGTTTGCGCAGTTGTAATCAACTTAGCAATCATCGAGTCATAGTTGGGCGGAATAGTGTACCCGGCGTAAACGTGAGTATCTAAACGTACTCCATGCCCTCCTGGAGAATGCAAAACGGTAATTTTCCCTGGCGATGGTCTAAAGTCATTATATGGATCTTCAGCATTAATTCGACATTCTATAGAATGTAACTGTGGTAAATAATTTTTACCCGAAATAGGCACACCAGCAGCTACTAAAATCTGTTCCCGAATCAAATCATAATCAATCACTTGTTCCGTGATAGGATGCTCTACTTGAATACGAGTATTCATTTCCATAAAATAGAAATTCCGGTGTTTATCCACCAAGAACTCTACTGTTCCCGCACCTTCATATTTAATGAATTCGGCAGCTTTTACAGCCGCTTCACCCATTTTATTTCGCAAATCATCCGTCATAAAAGGCGATGGTGTTTCCTCAGTCAATTTTTGATGACGGCGTTGCACCGAACAATCTCTTTCAGACAAGTGACATGCTTTTCCGTATGAATCACCCACAACTTGAATTTCAATATGTCTTGGTTCTTCAATCAGTTTTTCTAAATACATACCATCATTGCCAAAAGCCGCAGCCGACTCTTGACGAGCACTTTCCCACGCTTTTAGCAAATCTTCTTTTTTCCAAACGGCACGCATTCCTTTTCCGCCACCACCAGCGGTAGCTTTTAGCATTACTGGATAACCAAACTCATCGGCAATTTTTTCGGCCTGTTCGTATGATTCTAAAATACCTTCCGAACCAGGAACACAAGGAACTCCAGCGGCTTTCATCGTTGCTTTTGCAGAAGCTTTATCTCCCATCCTGTCAATCATTTCAGGTGATGCACCAATAAATTTGATACCATGTTCTTGACAAATTTTAGAAAACTTAGCATTTTCAGAAAGGAAACCATACCCTGGATGTATCGCATCAGCATTTGTAATTTCTGCAGCGGCAATAATATTTGACATTTTCAAGTAGGATAAATTACTTGGCGGAGGACCTATGCACACGGCTTCGTCAGCAAACCTTACATGCAAACTTTCTGCATCGGCAGTCGAGTATACAGCCACAGTTTTAATGCCCATTTCGCGGCAAGTTCTAATGACACGAAGTGCAATTTCCCCTCTATTGGCAATTAATATTTTTTTAAACATCTTTATGTAATTAGATAATTAGACAATTTGAATAGGTATCAATCAAAAATTAGTTGTTGGAAAAACTTCCAACTTCCAACTTCCAACTTCTAACTTTTTAAGATGGGTCAACTAAGAACAAGGGTTGGTCAAATTCAACAGGTGACATATCATCCACAAGAATTTTCACAATTTTCCCCGTGATTTCTGCCTCAATTTCGTTGAATAACTTCATCGCCTCAACTACACAAAGCACATCGCCTTTAGAAATTGTATTTCCAACTTCTACAAAAACTGGCTTGTCTGGAGAAGGTTTGCGATAGAACGTTCCAATCATTGGAGATTTTATAGTAACATATTTAGCATTGTCATCTGCGACTGCAGCTGGTGTGGCAGCTGGTGTAGCAGCAGGAATTGCGGCAACTGGTGCAGCTATAGCTTGTTGCATTGGTGCTTGTTGTACATAAGTAATATCAGGAGAATTACCTTCTAACGTAGTTCGGATAGTAATTTTTATATCGCCGGTCTCTAACTTTACTTCGGCAACTCCAGAATTGGATACAAATTTGATTAGGTTTTGAATTTCTTTTAAATCCATAATTAGTTAGTTTTAGAATTAGTTTATTGTTTTTTTTCGCTGCGCTCCAATTAATTAATTTTCTTAATATCAAATGCCTCGAGTGTTAGTATGCCCATTTTAAATAGATAGAACCCCAAGTGAATCCTCCTCCAAATGCGGCAAAAATTAAATTATCTCCTTTTTTAAATTTATTTTCAAAATCACTCAATAACAAAGGCAATGTAGCGGAAGTAGTATTGCCATATTTTTGAATGTTTACCAATACTTTTTCTTCATCTAGTCCCATTCTACTGGCAGTGGCGTCAATAATTCTTTTGTTGGCTTGATGCGAGATTAACCAGTTAACGTCGTCTTTGGTTAAATTATTACGCTCCATTATTTTTTCACTTACATCAGCCATTCCTGAAACGGCGTATTTGAAAACTGTTTTTCCATCTTGAAAAACAAAGTGTTGCCTATTTTGAACAGTTTCAATTGACGGTGGAAGCAAAGAGCCACCAGCATCAATTTTCAAATAGTCTCTGCCAATACCATCGCTTCTTAAATACTCATCTTGCAATCCTAAACCTTCAAAGTTTGGTTCAAACAATACAGCGCCAGCGCCATCTCCAAAAATGATGCAAGTGGCTCTGTCGGTATAGTCAATGATTGAGGACATTTTATCAGCTCCTATTAGTAGAATTTTTTTATATCGCCCAGATTCAATATAAGCAGCGGCATTTGACATTCCATAAAGAAAACTGGAACATGCGGCCTGCAAGTCGTATGCAAATGCATTAATGGCTCCAATTTGTGTTGCTACAAATACTCCTGTTGCAGCTACAGGCATGTCTGCCGTTGTAGTTGCCATAATGACTAAATCTATTTCTTTTGGGTCGATGTTGGATTTGGCAATTAAATTCTTAGCAGCTTTGATAGCCATATAAGAAGTGCCTTTGTTTTTTTCTTTTAAAAGCCGTCTTTCTTTAATTCCAGTGCGAGTAGTTATCCATTCATCATTGGTGTCAACCATTGTTTCTAGCACTTGATTTGAAAGAACAAATTCTGGGACATAAGCTCCAACTGCTGTAATTGCGGCTGTAATTTTATTCATAAAAATTCTATTTTTTCTTCCCAAAATTTCTTGTTGAAAAGTTGTGGAAATTACAAAAAAAAATTAAACCTAAGGTCTTTAGGATTGGATATTTGTTTAAATGGTTCAAAACAAAAAAACTCCCACCAAGTGAGAGTTTGTTTTGTAAAAAACTTTAATTATGCAACAGCTACTGATTTATCAATAACTACTTGACCTCTGTAATACATTTTGCCTTCGTGCCAGTATGCTCTGTGGTATAAATGCGCTTC
Source organism: Flavobacterium sp. (assembly GCF_046317795.1). Lineage (GTDB taxonomy): Bacteria > Bacteroidota > Bacteroidia > Flavobacteriales > Flavobacteriaceae > Flavobacterium. The sequence goes on from NZ_JBKCVI010000025.1 coordinate 15,943, forward strand.
TCCGGTTACTGGACAAGTTGCAATTGTTGCAACAGTTGCTTTATAATGTGTTCTTCTCTTATCTCTTCTTGTTTTCGAGATTTTTCTCTTAGGATGTGCCATTGTACTATATTATTTATCCGTTAATAGTTGTTTTAATTTGTCCCAACGCGGGTCAATATCATCTTCTTTTTTTGCTTCTTCTTTTACTTTTTTAACCTGTAATTCTTTTAGTTTTTTTAATGTTTCTGTTTGCAATGTTCCATCTTTTACCCCTGGATGTACTCTTTTGTGAGGAACAGACAAAACAATCATTTCATAAATGTATTGCGATAAATCTATTTGATGTTCTCCATGTGGAAGTATCAATAATTCATCATTGTCATTGTTGAATTCGTCTCCAAACTGAACTACTAATTTAATTTTTCCTTTAATAGGCAAATCAAATAATTCTCCAGTCAAGTCACAGGGAACATTAACAGTACCTTTGTGTTTGAAATTGATTTCCAGCATAGTTGTCTTTTTTTCAAGAACAACTTCTGCCAAAATATCAGAACTTTCGAATTCATCAAAACTAAATTGGTCAAAGAACTTTTTATTTATTTTAAATCCAAACTGATGTTTTCCTAATTTTAATCCTATGAAAGGAATTAAATATTCATTCGTACTTTTCATCTAAACAACAATTTGTGCCGACATTTCGGGAGTGCAAAGATATAAAATTATTGTAATTTTAATATGCTTATAAACATTTTTTTGTTTATAACTGTTTTTCTTTTGTTTTCAAGGGATTTTTGCTGATTTCTTGGTATTGATTTCTACAATTATAGATGTCAATTGCGGTATAAACTGCTTCTTTGAGAGAGTTATAATCGGCAATACCTTTTCCAGCAATTTCGTATGCGGTTCCATGATCTGGTGAAGTTCTTATTTTATTCAATCCAGCAGTATAATTTACACCATTACCAAAAGACAATGTTTTAAAGGGAATTAATCCCTGATCGTGATAAGTAGCTACAACGGCATCGTATTTTTCATATTGATTACTTCCAAAAAAACCATCAGCAGCATAAGGGCCAAAAACCAAAGTTCCTTTTGCATATAGTTTTTTTATGGCTGGTTTTAGGATTTCATCGTCTTCTTTGCCAATAACTCCATTATCTCCAGCATGAGGATTAAGTGCAAGTACAGCAATCTTTGGTTTGTTTATTCCAAAATCTTGTGTTAAAGCCAGTTTTATGGTTTCAATTTTTTGAGTAATTAGCTTTTCGGTTAGGTGTTTGGCTACCTCATTCACGGGAATATGATCAGTCAATAAACCTACTCTCAAATTATCTTGAACCATAAGCATTAAAGCATTTCCTTCTAATTCTTTGTCTAAATAATCAGTATGTCCAGGAAATTTGAAGTCTTCTGACTGGATATTGTATTTGTTGATTGGTGCAGTTACCAGTACATCAATTTGATTTTCTTTTAGCGCTTTTGTAGCTGCTACAAATGATTGAATAGCATATTTTCCAATAGTTGAATCATTTACTCCAAAATTAAGTTCAACTCCTTCTCGCCAAATATTTAAAACGTTTATTTTGCCAAGAACCAATTGGTCTAATTTATCAATCCCATGAAGTGGCGCTGTTAGTTCCAATGTTTTTTTGATAAAAGAAAGTACTTTCACATTGGCAAAAATAACAGGTGTGCAAAGCTCTAACATTCTAGAGTCTTCAAATGTCTTCAGGATAACCTCGCTTCCAATACCGTTTAAATCTCCAATGGATATCCCAACGATTATATTTTCTGCTTTTTTCATAGGAATGGCAAGTTATTTATTGCTAATTTTGAAGTGCAAATTTAGTAAAATAAAACCATAATGTTTACAGGAATAATTGAAACCCTAGGAATTATAAAAGAAATTAAAAGCGATGACGATAATCTTGATATAACAGTTTCATCTTCGATTACCAATGAATTAAAAATTGACCAAAGTGTTGCCCATAACGGTGTTTGTCTTACTGTTGTGGCCATAAACGAAGAGCAATACACAGTAACCGCGATTAAAGAAACTATAATTAAAACTAATCTTAGTGATTGGAAAGTTGGCGATTTACTCAATTTAGAACGCGCTATGAAACTTGGCGATCGGCTAGATGGACACATTGTTCAAGGACATGTTGACCAAATAGGGATTTGTAAATCTGTTGAAGAAGCTAATGGAAGTTGGTATTTCACCTTTGAGTATGATAGTAAATTAAACAATATAACTATCGAAAAAGGTTCCATTACTGTTAATGGCGTTAGTTTGACCGTTGTTAATTCAAAAGAAAATGAATTTAGTGTTGCTATAATTCCATACACTTACGAACACACAAATTTTAAGAATTTTAAAATCGGAACAAAAATAAATTTGGAATTTGATGTTGTGGGAAAATACGTCGCCAGGTTATATGTACTAAGTCAATAGCTTTAAATTTTCGTGAATTTGTAAAGTAAAAAGCATCCCTTTATTAGGATGCTTTTTTTGTATTTAGTCTATATATTTTATAAAACGCGAACAATACACAAAGAGTTGTTAAAACAAACAAACCCCCATCCAAAGGCAGACCTGGTGGCGGTGGCGGTGTAGATGGTGGTGGTGGATCAGGAGCAGCTATAACATTTGTTAAAGGCAGCAAAAACACAACCATTATGATTATAATTCTATTTGGGACAATTCTCATAGTGCGTAAAAGTAAAAAAAAAATCCAATCTCCAAAACAAATTATTTAATTAATCGACAAACTTAATGAAATGATAATTATTAAAACCTCGTTTAATCCTAAATTTTAACAATTTAAAAAAAGACCTCATTCTGGAGGTCTTTTCGTTGTGGTCCCACTTGGGCTCGAACCAAGGACCACCTGATTATGAGTCAGGTGCTCTAACCAACTGAGCTATAGGACCAGTTTACTTCACAGATTATAATATTATTAATCGGTGTTCAAAGAATAAAGCGGACTTTATTTTGAGGTTGCAATATTACCACAAATTTTTATTTGATGCAACTATTTTTTAGTTGATTTCTTGACAAAGTTCAATCAAAACACCGTTTGTTCCTTTGGGATGCAAAAAAACGACAAGTTTGTTATCAGCACCTTTTTTAGGTGTTTCATTTAGAATTGTAAAGCCTTCATTTTTTAAACGGGTTACTTCTGTTAGAATATTTTCAACATCAAAAGCAATGTGATGAATTCCTTCTCCTTTTTTTTCAAGGAATTTGGCAATGGGACTTTCAGGATTTGTGGCTTCCAATAGTTCAATTTTATTTGGGCCATTCATAAAAAAGGATGTTTTCACGCCTTCGCTGGTAACTTCCTCTTGTTTATAGGGTGCGTTTCCAAATAGTTTTTCAAAAAGCAAATTGGAAGTTTCCAAACTTTTCACAGCGATACCTATATGTTCTATTTTTCTCATGATTAATTTATTTAGCTACAAAGCCACAAAGGCACGAAGATTTTTATAATAAAACAAAATAAAGACTTTATAATACACGAAAAGCAGACATTCTAGAAATAAACTTTGTGGCTTTGTGCCTATGTAGCTATAAAAAAATTGTATTTTTGAGCCATGGAAACTAATAGACAAAAGAAAATAGGCAGTGTATTGCAAAAGGATTTAGTAGCTATTTTACAGGGTGAAGTCCGCAAAAACGGCATTACAAACCTGATAATTTCTGTTTCAAAAGTAACCGTTACTACTGATTTGTCTATTGCAAAGGTTTATTTGAGTGTTTTTCCGCAAGACAAGGCCAAAGATTTATTAGAGGCAATTAAGACTAATGCGCCTTTAATCAAGCATGATTTGTCGCAACGGGTAAAATTGCAGTTGCGTAAAGTACCTAATCTTGCTTTTTACATTGATGATTCATTGGATTATATCGAAAAAATTGACAATGCATTAGCAGGCAAAGAAAATCCAATTGAAAACCGAGAACTTTTAGACAAACGCAAGAAATTTTAACTTGAATTTTTCGCTATACATAGCTAAACGATACCTTTTTAGCAAGAGTAAAAATAATGCTATCAATATCATTACAGGCATTGCTTCTGTGGGAATAATTGTTGGCACTATGGCTTTGTTCGTTGTTCTTTCTGTTTTTAGTGGTTTGCGTGATTTCAGTTTGTCTTTTTCCAATGATTTTGATGCAGATTTAAAAGTTATCCCTCATGTTGGAAAATCTTTTTTTATTTCATCCAAACAAGAAAACCAATTAAAAAACCTTAAAGACATTGCTTCTTTTAGCAAAGTTGTTGAAGAACGAGTGCTTTTCTTTTTTGATGGAAAAGAACAAGTAACCTATTTGAAAGGAGTTGATGCTAATTTTACTGAAACAAATATACTGTCGCAAAACAACATTTTCAATGGCCAATGGTTAAAACCAAACACCTATCAAGTAGTTATTGGTTATGGAATTTCCCAAAAATTATCACTTGGTCTATTTGATTTTAACAATCCTTTTGAGGTTTATGTTCCTCGAAAAGGGAAAGCTGTAATTGAAAGTGAAGCCGATGCTTTTAATAAAACCACTTTAATTCCGGTTGGGATTTACGCCATAAGCGAAGATTTGGATAGTAAATATGTTTTTTGTGATTTGGCTTTGGCTCAGCAATTGTTGGAATTTCAATCCAATCAGGTTTCAGGAATCGAAATTAAATTGAAACCCAATGTTGACGAAACTAATATTATACAAAAATTAAATGCTATTTTTCAAAATAAAGCAGAAATTAAAAATAGAGCACAACAAAATGCTACACTTTATAAAATGTTGAATACCGAAAACATTGCGGTTTATTTGATATTTACATTAGTTATAATTATTGCACTTTTTAACTTAATTGGTGCTTTGATTATGATGGTTTTAGACAAGAAAAGTAATTTGAAAACTTTGTTTAATTTGGGTTCAGAAATCAAAGATTTGAAGAAAATATTTCTACTACAAGGCACTTTACTTTCGATTATTGGGGGAGTTATTGGATTAGGATTAGGAATTATTGTTGTTATAATTCAACAACAGTATAAACTAATAATGATAACTGAATCGTTGGCTTATCCGGTGGTTTTTACTTTTCAGAATGTCCTAATTGTTTTCGGAACAATAGTCCTACTTGGTTTTATCGCTAGTTTAATTGCCAGCAGTCGAGTGACTAAAAAACTGTTGGATTAAAAAAACTTTCATGCCTTATATGGTAAAAAACTAAACCATTAAGAAATTAAGGTTCATTAAGAATCAATTGACCGAAACTTAATTTTCTTAATCTCTTAATGGTTTTTAAATTTATTTTTGTGTCCGATAGGATTAAACAAACTGATAATCTGCATACACTTCTTCAATTTCATCCAAAGCTTTGAATAAACTTTCCGCCGTTTCTAATGTAACCAATTTTAATCGATGTTCTTTGAAGTTAGAAACTCCTTTGAAATAATTGGTATAATGACGGCGCATTTCAACAATGCCAACACGTTCTCCTTTCCAATCCATTGACCAGGTTAAATGATTTCGAGCGGCTTCAATTCTGTCAAACATGGTAGGTTGTGCCAAATGTTGCCCTGTTTTGAAATAGTGTTTGATTTCGTTAAAAATCCAAGGATAGCCAATGGCGGCGCGACCAATCATCATGCCATCTAAACCAAATTTATTTTTGTATTCCAATGCTTTTTCAGGCGAATCGATATCGCCATTTCCGAAAATAGGCATCGTTATTCGGGGATTACTTTTCACACGGGCAATATGTGACCAATCGGCACTTCCTTTATACATTTGGGCACGCGTTCGGGCATGAACGGTTAAGGCTTGTACGCCAATATCTTGTAATCTTTCGGCAACTTCGTCAATATTAATAGAATTTTCATCCCAGCCTAAACGAGTTTTTACAGTTACTGGTAAATTAGTTCCTTTGATAACGGCTTTGGTCAAGCGTACCATCAAATCGACATCTTTCAAAACACCAGCACCGGCTCCTTTGCAAACGACTTTTTTTACTGGACAACCAAAATTAATATCAATTAAATCGGGCTGAACAGCATCGACAATCTTCGCGGACATTGCCATAGCTTCTTCATCGCCTCCAAAAATTTGAATGCCAACGGGTCTTTCGTAATCGAAAATATCCAACTTCATGCGGCTTTTTATAGCATCACGAATTAGCCCTTCGGAAGAAATAAATTCGGAATACATCAAATCGGCACCATGCAATTTGCACAACCTGCGAAAAGGTGGATCGCTCACATCTTCCATAGGTGCAAGAAGTAAAGGGAAATCGGGTAATATGATGTTGCCTATTTTGGGCATACTATTAATTTTGGGCAAAGATAGAAAAATTAAAATTCAATTTTTTGAACCATTAAGGGATTAAGGCGCATTAAGTCTTAACTTTCTTAATTGCTTAATGGTTTAAAAGGAATATGTTTCAAAACTTTGCGCTATATTTGCCGATTAAATGCGAAAGCATTTTTGCCCATTCGAGACGCAGGTCGAACAGTATGGAGTAAAAAATTGACAGATAAAGAGAATGAAGCATATTAGAAATTTTTGCATTATTGCCCATATTGACCACGGGAAAAGTACGTTGGCAGACCGATTGTTGAGTGCTACCCAAACCGTTACGGCTCGTGAAGAAAAAGCGCAGTTGCTCGACAATATGGATTTGGAACGCGAACGTGGAATTACGATAAAAAGTCACGCCATTCAAATGGAATATAAATATAAAGGAGAAGATTATATTTTAAACCTTATTGATACTCCGGGTCACGTTGATTTCTCGTATGAAGTTTCCCGTTCTATTGCGGCTTGTGAAGGCGCTTTATTGATTGTAGATGCAGCGCAAAGTATTCAGGCACAAACGATTTCAAATTTGTATTTGGCTCTAGAAAACGATTTGGAGATTATTCCAGTGCTAAATAAAGTGGATTTACCAAGTGCTAATCCGGAAGAAGTGAGCGACGATATTATTGATTTATTAGGTTGTAAATTAGAAGATATTATTCACGCTTCGGGGAAAACGGGTTTTGGTGTGGAAAATATTTTGGCTGCCATAATTGAGAAAATTCCTCCACCAAAAGGTATAAAAGAGGAACCGCTTCAGGCCTTGATTTTTGATTCGCATTACAATCCGTTTCGAGGAATTGAGGTTATTTTCCGAATAAAAAATGGTGAAATTCGAAAAGGACAAAAGATAAAATTCATGGCTACCGGCAATGAATATTTTGCGGATGAAGTAGGAACTTTGAAATTAAACCAAGTACCAAAAGATGTAATTTCGACGGGTGATGTTGGGTATTTGATTTCAGGAATAAAAGAAGCCAAAGAGGTAAAAGTTGGGGATACGATTACCGATGCCAAAACACCTACAACAAATATGATTACCGGTTTTGAAGATGTAAAACCAATGGTTTTTGCCGGAATCTATCCGGTTGACACGGATGATTATGAAGATTTGCGTTCATCGATGGAAAAATTGCAATTGAACGACGCTTCCTTGGTTTTTTTGCCCGAAAGTTCTGCAGCGTTGGGCTTTGGTTTTCGTTGCGGGTTTTTAGGAATGTTGCATTTAGAAATTATACAGGAACGTTTGGAGCGCGAATACGATATGACGGTAATTACTACGGTTCCCAACGTTTCGTATTTGGCGTATACTAAGAAAGATCCTGAAACACCATTTGTAGTTAACAATCCATCCGATTTACCAGAACCATCAAGGTTAGACCGAGTAGAAGAACCATTTATAAAAGCAACCATCATTACCAAATCAGATTACGTTGGGAATGTGATGAGTTTGTGTATTGAAAAACGGGGTGTAATTACCAATCAAACCTACTTAACCACTGAAAGAGTAGAGTTGAATTTTGATATGCCTTTGGCGGAAATTGTATTCGATTTTTATGACCGATTGAAAACGGTTTCTAAAGGATATGCATCGTTTGATTATTCCCCAATTGGCATGAGAGCTTCTAAATTAGTGAAATTGGATGTTTTGTTAAATTCGCAATCGGTTGATGCGCTTTCGGCTTTAATTCATGAAAGCAACGCGTATACCATTGGTAAAAAAATGTGTGAAAAACTGCGTGAGTTAATCCCAAGACAACAATTTGATATTCCAATTCAAGCCGCAATTGGAGCTAAAATCATTGCTCGTGAAACCATAAAAGCGTTGCGTAAAGACGTTACCGCCAAATGTTATGGTGGTGATATTTCGCGTAAGCGTAAGCTTTTAGAAAAACAGAAAAAAGGAAAGAAAAGAATGCGTTTAGTAGGAAATGTTGAGATTCCTCAGGAAGCGTTTATGGCGGTGTTGAAGTTGAATGATTAAAGCCCCCTAACCCCCAAAGGGGGAATTAGAAAAAATAGTGAAGACCCTATGGCGAAAAAGTTGTTGGTTTTTTTTAAGATTATACCCTGTGAGGCATAATAGTTAAAAAAATAAATTCTTAAATGAACTTAAATTTCTTATATGGTTTAAAATTTAAGATTGCATCTCTTTAAATAGTTTTTCCACATCTTCTACTTTAAAAAGCTGTGTTCCTTCGTTCATTGTTGCCGCTGTTCCGCAACAAACTCCTATTTGAATTACTTCTTTTAAAGATTTATTTTGAGATAAAGCCCAAACCATCCCTCCAACCATGCTATCTCCAGCTCCCACTGTGCTTTTCTTTGCTACTTTTGGTGCAGGAACAAATTTGGTTGTTTCTTTTGAAACTAAAATGGCGCCTTCAGCACCAAGGGAAACTACAACAATTTCAGCAGCACCTTTATCTACTAAGTTTTTTGCTCCTTTTTCAACATCGAGTAATTCTAGTCGTTCAATACCGATGAGTTTTGCGAGTTCTCCAATATTGGGTTTGATTAAATAAACGCCAGTTTCCAGCACTTTTTGCAAAGCTTCTCCCGAGGTATCTACAATTACTTTTATGCCCGAAGCTTTGGCTGTTTCGGCTATTTTTTGATATAAATCGGTTGGCAAACCTTCATTCAAACTGCCACTGATGACTAAATAATTGGTGTCTAATTTTGATACGACTTCGATTATTTTATCTGTTTCATCAACGAATAATTTATTCCCTGGAAACCCAAATCGGTATTGGGATTGTGTTGAAGTATCAAAAGCGATGAAGTTTTCTCGT
>NZ_JBKCVI010000026.1:0-7469 GCF_046317795.1 Flavobacterium sp.
GAAACAATACTTGAATGAAGTGAAGCACTTACAGGAAACTAACTGCGTTCAGTAAAATTTAATTGCTTTTTTGTAATATTGTCATCATTCCAAACTGACGGAAAGATTCGCCAAGCTACCATTAGATGGATGTATTTGCGCATATTTATAGCGCATATAAGTCAGTTATAGCCAATGATAAAAACGACCGTGCAAACATCAAACAGACGACTAAAAACAAGAAAAAAGTAAACCATTTTGACAGGTGACCAAAGACATAGAAACAATATTACAAATGGACAACGAGTAAGCCGACACTCTTTGCTGACCCTATGTTTTTTTATTTTTTTCCCCACCGCACTTTTTAAAAACAATTTTAGCCAGCCACACAAGTGGCACATTTGGTTTTGCCCCGACACACAAAGCCGACCCTTCGGCAAAACCAAAAGAGCCACTTTTTGGCATCGCTTCGTTATAACTTTTATGACAAAAAACAAATCAAGTACAATATTTTACCTAACTTTGCGTTCAATCTAATAATGAGAAAATTTGTAGTTACATTATTGCTTTTACTTTATATGATACCCACTTTTGGTGTCAATGTAAATGTGCATTATTGTGGTGGGGAACTTTCATCTATTTCAATCGGAGCGAAATCAGAAAACCCTTGTACTTGTGGCAGCAAAAAGATGAAGAAAAATTGTTGCGAAGACAAAACTTTTTCTTACGAAGTTGATGACAACCAAGCAAAAACACAAGAGTGTCTCTTAACTTTTTCTAATTCATTTAATCTTGATGTAGCTCTGCCATCCTCATTTGAGATTTGCTATGTTTGCTTTCCAACAATAGTATCTGAATACTATTTTCACCATCCCCCAAACAATGTAAAACCTCCTCTTTACATTCTCAATCAAGTATTCCGTATTTGATTTTTGATAACTCAAAAGTTTTGCCGACACTGTAATAGTGGCTCGGCTAATTCTGTTTTCAAATCTTTTCTAAATATAAATTCAAACAAAAATGAACATTTTCAATAAAATAACGATGATGCTTTGCATTGCATCTACTTCGCTCACAAGTTGTGAAGCCCAAGTAAAAAATGCTAAAACCGAAACTGTAAAAATTTATGGTAATTGTGGTATGTGCGAAACAACCATTGAAACAGCAGGTAACGTTAAAAAAGTTGCCAAAGTGGATTGGGATAAAGACACAAAAATAGCAATTATCACCTATGACAGTATGAAAACAAATCAAGATGAAATCTTAAAACGTATTGCACTAGCTGGTTATGATAGCGACAAATTCCTGGCTCCCGATGATGTGTATAGTAAACTGCACGGTTGTTGCCAATATGAAAGAGTAACTAAAACAACTATTGTTAAAACAGACGTTGTTGACGACCATTCTTCGCACAATCACGATGCTACAACAACAGAGAAGCCAACAGAAACTTCCCAAGAAGTAAATCAGTTAAAATCGATTTTCGATAACTATTTTGCCTTGAAAGATGCTTTGGTAAAATCTGATGGAAAATTAGCCTCTTCAATAGCTAAAGAATTACTTTCCAATATTAATGCAGTAAATATGACTAAACTTTCAACCGATGAGCATACTGTTTGGATGAAAGTAATGAAGGATTTAGCTTTTGACACCGAGCATATTGAAGAAACAAAAGATGCAGGACATCAAAGAGACCATTTTACATCGCTTTCAAAAAATATGTATGCTCTTATTAAAGTTTCAAAACAAGAAACTCCAATCTATTACCAAAATTGCCCAATGTACAATGATGGCAAAGGAGCAAATTGGTTGAGCAAAGAAAGTACAATAAAAAATCCTTACTACGGTTCGCAAATGCTGTCTTGTGGTAAAACGGTAGAAACAATTAAATAAAATTTCAAACAATGAAAAATTCAATTTCCACAATAGCAATTTTTGCGGTTTCAATTTTTGCTTTCACAATTTCATCGTGCAAAAAACACGATATGGATGATATGAACCACGATGCAGGTCATACGATGCTAAATATAAATTATCCAGCAGCTTATGTAGTAAATGGAGTATCTAATAACATTTCAGTTATCAAACTTTCTGATAATACTGTTTCTGAAACCATTAGTTTGAATGGAGCAACATTTCCGCATCACATTTACATAAACCCAGCAAAAACTAAGTTGGCTGTGGCTATTACGGCAACTGACCTAAGTGGCGGACACGCAGGACACAGTGGAGCAACTGCTGGCTTAAAAGTTCAGATAATTGATGTTGTAACTGGAATGATTGACAAAGAAATTTCTTTGGCTAAATTACCACATAATGCCATTTTCAATAATTCGGGAACAGAACTTTGGATAGGGCAAATGGATACTATTCAAAGCCAAGTTTTAATTTACAAAACATCAGACTGGACACTTCAAAATACCATAAATGTTGGCAAGGGTCTTTCAGAAGTTACATTTTCAAACGATGGAACGATGGCTTTTGCTTGTAATACAATGGATGGAACGGTTACCCTTATTGATGCCAATTCAAAAATGATACATACAACACTTACAGTTGGCACTGACCCTGTTGGTGCTTGGAGTGCGAGTAATGGCAAAATGTATGTTGATAATGAGATGAGCCAAACAGTTTCGGAAATTTCTGTATCGGGGATGAACGTAACAAGTACCATAAATTTAGGCTTCAAACCTGGTTATGTTGCATACCATACAGCAAGCGGTGAACTGTGGGTTTCTGATGCCACTAACGGAAAAGTAGTTTATTATACTATAGTTGGCGGTGTTTGGACTTTGCAAGGCAACATATCAACTGGAGCAGATGCTCACGCAATTGCATTTAATAGTGACGGAACTAAAGCGTATATAACCAATCAAGGGTCAGGAAACGTTTCTGTTATAGATGTAGCAACACATACAGTATCTCAAACAATATCAGTTGGTTCTAAGCCAAATGGCATTGCTATTAAAGAGTAAATGAAACTCTATATCAAAAATATGGTTTGTAGTCGCTGCAAAATGGTAGTGAAGTCTGAGTTGGAAAAACTCGGACTTCATCCTATTGCAGTTGAATTGGGAGAAGTAGAAATTTTGGAAGGAGCTATTGATAGCCAAAAAGGAATACTACTTAGTAATTTACAATTATTAGGTTTTGATATTATAGACGACAAGAAAAGTAAAACAATTGATAAAATCAAAACACTTATTATTGATTTAGTTCAAAGCAAAAACAACGCTATCAAAACCAATCTTTCTGACTATTTGACAAGTCATATTCATCAAGATTATAACACATTAAGCAACTTGTTTTCGGAAGTAGAAAACACAACAATAGAAAAATATTTTATCAAACTAAAAATAGAAAAAGTAAAAGAACTATTAATGTATGAAGAACTCACATTAAATGAAATTGCTTACCAACTCAACTATAGCAGTGTAGGATATTTGAGTAATCAGTTTAAGAAGGTCACGGGTTTTTCGCCTACTTATTTTAAACAATTAAGAGATAAAAAAAGAAAGCAAATTGAAGATTTGTAAAAGTTACAACACATTCACAAAATTCCACAATAGATAATTTGAAAGCAAAAATGAAATTTGTACCATAAAAATAACCAATAAAAAAACAAAAAAATGGTACATAAATATCAAGTTACAGGAATGACCTGTTCAAGTTGCGAAGCTACAGTAAAATCGGCTTTGTTAATGGTGGAAAACGTAACAAACGTTGAAGTTTCAAAAAACGAAAATTCGGCAACAATTACAATGGATAAGCACATTGCCATATCAGATTTACAAAAAGCACTTCCCGAAAAATACAAAATTTCGGCATTGCATCATAGTGAAATAACAGAACAAACAAAATCGTGGTTTGAAACTTATAAACCAATTTTATTGATTTTCTTTTACATCACTTTGGTAACATTACTTGGACAAGTATTCAATCATCATTTTGATGGAATGCAATGGATGCAACACTTTATGGCAGGATTCTTTTTGGTGTTTTCATTTTTCAAAATGCTCAATCTAAAAGGTTTTGCCGAAAGTTATGTAATGTATGATGTGGTCGCCAAGCGTTTACCCGCTTGGGCTTTCATCTATGCTTTTACAGAATTGGCTTTGGGCATTGCCTTTTTAATCAATTTCAATCCGCTTATTACCAACAGTGTAACATTTGTAGTGATGAGCATCAGCATCATCGGGGTTTTACAATCGGTACTTAATAAAAAGAAAATTCAATGTGCTTGTTTGGGTGCTGTTTTCAATTTACCAATGAGCACCGTCACCATTATTGAAGATGCTTTGATGATTGCAATGAGTGGAATTATGCTCATTTATGTGATATAATTAATATAAATAAAATGGAAAATAATAAATTCAATAGAAAAAGAGTATTACTCACAATAATACTTTTGATAAGTGCTACAATAATTAATGCACAAATATCAAAAATCGAACTTCGAGCAACAGGGTTAACTTGTTCAATGTGTTCCAATGCAATATTTAAACAATTAGAATCAATTTCAGATGTTGACAGTGTAGCAACTGATTTAAACACGAATACCTTTATTGTTTTTCTAAAAAAAGACAATAAATTAAATCCAAAGACTTTTAAAGATAAAGTTGAAAAAGCAGGTTTTTTTATTGGTGTATTTATCGTTACAGCAACACCTGAAATTCTTGATCAAAATATTTATATTTTAGTTGATAGCAAACTTGAAAAACAAACAGAAATAAATTTTCAAGTTTTAGATAAAGGGTATGTAACAGAAAAGGAATTTAAAAAGCTATCCAAGACTTACAAAGACGTGGCAACATATTCTACGAATAATGAAAACGATTTTCACATTAAAATTTTAAATCAATGAGATGGATTGTTGCCTTTATCGTTATATTAACTTATCAAAAAACATATAGTCAAGAGTTGTTTGTGATTACTGACCCTGCCAGTAATGTCCCCGCTAACTCTTTAGCTGTTAACATAATGCAGTCTTCGTTTAAAGAGCAATTTGAAAAAGGATTTAATTATCACTTTATGCCAGAAGTAACTTATGGTTTATCTAAGAACCTAATGTTTCGTGGTTCAGCGTTTATAAGTAACAGGAGCAATCAACTATATGCCGAAGGTGGTAGTATTATGGCTAAATACCGATTTTATTCTACTGATGACTTAAACAGTCATTTCAGATTGGCAGCTTATGGAAGATATAGTTTCAATAGAGCCGATATTCATCAAGAACAGATAGAAATAGTAGGACATAATACAGGGTTTGAAACTGGAATTATAGCTACAAAGCTGGTCAAAAAATTAGCAATCAGCACAACTGTGAGTTATGAAAAAGCTTTCGACAACAGACCTCAATATGATTTCCCAAGTAATTTTGGCGATAACGCAACCAATTATACGCTTTCATTTGGAAGATTGATGTACCCTAAGAAGTACACAAGTTTTAAACAAACCAACATAAACATAATGGTTGAGTTTGTAGGGCAAACTATTAATGAAAATGGAAAAACATTCTTTGACATTGTTCCAGCGATACAGTTTATTTTCAATAGTCAAGTTCGTATAGATTTAGCTTATCGTAAAGAGTTATATAGTTCGATGCTTCGCACAGCACCAAATGGAGTTTATTTTAATTTATACTACACATTCTTCAATTTAAAAAAAAGAAATGATAATGGAAAATAAAAAACAAATCCCTGCATTGGGCTACTATTTTTTACAGCCTGCTGAAATTTGGCAATTATAATTAAAATGAAATTCTTAAAATGGTTTTACAAAAAATTCTTTCAAAAAAATTGCTGCCGATAGTAGTGTTACTATTGATCAGTAATAATATATCCGCTCAAAAAACAGTTCGCTACGACCTTTATGTAAAAGACACTTTGGTAAACTTTACAGGAAAAATCAAAAGAGCCATAGCTGTAAACGGTCAAATCCCTATGCCAACGCTCGTTTTTACAGAAGGCGATACGGCAGAAATTCACGTACACAATCAGCTAAAAGAAAGCACCTCGCTACATTGGCACGGATTATTTTTGCCCAACAAAGAAGATGGTGTGCCTTATCTAACGCAAATGCCTATAGAGCCAAATACAACGCACATTTATCGTTTCCCAATCATTCAAAACGGTACACACTGGTATCACAGTCATTCGGGATTACAGGAGCAAATTGGTGTGTACGGTAACTTCGTAATGCTGAAAAAACAAGACGACCCTACATTTAGAAAAGGGATTGATGATTTGCCAACTATTCCAATTGTATTAAGTGAATGGACAGACTTAAAACCTGAAAATATTCATAGAATGTTGCATAATGCCAATGATTACCCTGCATTGAAAAAAAATTCAGTTCAAAGTTATGCCGAAGCTATAAAAGCAGGACATTTTAAAACCAAACTCAAAAACGAATGGAAACGAATGTTGGCAATGGATGTTAGCGATGTGTATTACGAAAAAATATTAATGAATGGAAAACCAACTACAGAATTAAAAAACATTGATGGTCAGGAACTAAAAGCTGGCGATAAAGTTCGACTTCGTATTTCCAACGGTGGTGCATCATCCTACTTTTGGCTTACATACGCAGGCGGGAAAATTACTGTTGTGGCAAACGATGGAAATGATGTTGAACCTGTTGAAGTAGATAGATTAATTATTGCGGTTTCTGAAACCTATGATGTTATTATAACCATACCAGCAGAAAACACAGCGTATGAATTTTTGGCTACTACCGAAGACCGTACAAATTCTGCATCCTTCTATTTTGGAAATGGTATCAAACAACTCAAGTCGCCCCAACCACGATTAAAGTATTTTGAAGGTATGAAGATGATGAATGATATGATGAAAATGAATGGCGATTTAGACGATATGGGAATGGATATGAGTTTAAACCAAATGGATATGAATGTAGTAATGTATCCTGAAATTACAGGCGATACAAAATCAAAACAAGATGATAAAGACCCTAACCGCTACAATGCAAATGCTTTGGCAGATATTGTTACCTTGAATTATGCAATGCTCAAATCACCTATCAAAACAGCCCTCCCAAAAGATGCTCCTGTAAAGGAATTGCGGTTTGAACTTACTGGAAATATGAATCGCTATGTATGGAGTTTAGACAACAAAGTCATTTCCGAAACAGATAAAATTTTAATTAAAAAAGGTGAGAACGTCAGAATTATCTTGTATAACGGTTCAATGATGCGTCACCCAATGCACTTGCACGGACACGATTTTAGATTGCTCAACGGACACAATGAATTCGCTCCTTTAAAAAATGTTGTGGATATAATGCCAATGGAAACCGACACCTTAGAATTTAATGCTAATGTAGAAGGCGACTGGTTTTTTCATTGCCACATACTATACCATATGATGAGCGGTATGGGCAGAGTTTTTACGTATGAAAATCAAGCTCCAAATCCTTTAATACCAAATCCAAAATTGGCACAACGCAAACTTTTTGCTGATGATAGAAAA
>NZ_JBKCVI010000027.1:0-5259 GCF_046317795.1 Flavobacterium sp.
GCAATAGTGTACACATAATCGGGAGTGATTTCAGTTTGAGTGTAAAAAATGTTGTCTCCAAAAACTACGCGGTCAGCTTCACATTCAAACTGAATTGGATTAAAAACACGTTGTCCACTCGCACGGTTGTAGATTTTATAGCAAGCTTCTTTCCTACTCCACAAGTTCCAAACCATCAGTTCGGGATTATTGGAATTCAAAATAAGGTGTTGCTCTTTATCGGTAAAGAGTTTATGGAGAAAACCTTTGCGTTGCCAATTGCTTTCCTGTTGTGCTAGAGCCAAATCGACTATATCGTTGCCTATCATTTTTCGGCTAATTTGGTTTCAATGATTTCCAAAGTCGCTTTGACATTGATCATTTTCTCCATCGACTCATTATCGATGACTATTCCGAAAGCGTCTTCTACGTCGAGAACAACATCTACTAAATTGGCAGAGTTGATTTGCAAATCGGTGATAAAATCGGTGTCTTCGGTGAGCGTATCAAAAGCTTCTTGGTTTTTAACGAATGGCTTTACAATGTCTTTCAGTTTTTCAATTATCGTTTCTTTGTTCATAGTTTTAATTGTATTTTTTAAATAGTACACAGGCATTAACGTCACCAAAACCAAAACTGGCTTTGGCTACTATATTCAGTTCCTTTTTGATTACTTGTTGTGGAATGCAGTTTTCATCGATAATGGCGGTAATATCAGGATGTAAATCTTCACAATTAATGTTGGGAAAAATAAATCCATGATACAATTGCAACACCGAAGCCACACTTTCCACACTTCCCGAAGCCGATAAACAATGGCCAACCATCGATTTCAAGGAATTGATATAAGGAAACTCTTTCCCACTTAACTTCAAAGCTTCGCTCCAATTTTGTATTTCCAAACCGTCTTTAGAGGTTGCAGTTAAATGGCCGTTGATGGTATCAATGGCATTAGGAGCAACATTGGCATTGGCCAAAGCATCGGTAATGCAACGCTTTACTGCAGTGGCATTGGGTGCTGTCATAGTGCCGCCACCTCGTTGTCCACCCGAATTGATATTGCCACCTATAACTTCTCCGTATATTTTGGCACCACGAGCTACAGCACTTTCTAACTCTTCTAAAAGCAAAGCACCAGCACCGGCGCCGGGAACAAATCCTGAAGCTGAAGCGGACATCGGTCGCGAACCTTTTTCTGGCGTGTCATTGTGTTTAAACGTACAGACTTTCATGGCGTCAAATCCACCCCAAATATAAGGTCCTGAATCGCTAGTGCTTCCCACTAACATTCTTTTGGCTTGTCCTAATTTTATTCTTTCATAGCCCATCAAAATACTTTCCGCTCCGGTTGTGCAAGCAGAAGAATTGGTGGTGACTTGATTGCCTAATCCCAATTTACCACCAAGGTAAGCACTCACGCCACTATTCATCGTTTGCGCCACAGCTGTACTGCCTAATCGTCTGGTTTGGAATTCATCAATCTTATAAATGCTTTCGCGAAATTTATCAATCCCCGAAGTTCCTGTTCCAAAAATGGTTCCACTAGCCCAATCGGGTTCGTTTTTAATAGCTAAAGATAAGCCAGCATCTTGCCAAGCATCCATTCCTGCGATAACGCCATATAGAATTCCAGACGAATTGAAATTGCGCAGTTCTAATTCGGTGAAATAGTGTGATGAAAGTTCGTCTGAGATTTCGGGTTTGCCAGCAATTTGACACGAAAATTGTAAGCGTTCTAATTCTGGATCATGCTTTATACCTGAAATACCATTTTGTATGGCATAGGTAAACGCATCAAGTCCCACTCCATTGGGAGCAACGATACCAAGACCAGTTATGACGACTCTTTTTTTCAAATTCAATTTCAATGTCAATGTCAATTACAATATCAATTTCAATGTCAATGTCAATTACAATATCAATTTCAATTACAATATCAATTTCAATGTCAATGTCAATGTCAATGTCAATTACAATATCAATATCAATGTCAATATCAAGTTTATTTTATTATTCCGGCAATGCTTCCGCTACACACTTCTTCACCGCGTTCATTTTTCATGGACACTTTGCATTTTAATTTTCCAAAACGAAAATAGATTTTCTCTGAAACAACAGTAACCGTTTCATTAGGGAAAACTGGTTGTAAAAATTCGATTTCACTTGATGTTAAGGCAATTAGCGATTTTTTGGTAAACGAAGAGTTGAGAAGATAAATTCCCAAACACACTACGCCTATTTGCGCCATAGTTTCCGTCAAAATAACCCCTGGGGTAACTGGATTGTCTTTGAAATGTCCTTTATAAAAATCCAGTTCTTCGCTGAATGTATAGTTCCCTTCTACTCCATTTTCATTGATGCTCGTTATGGCATCTACAAACAAAAAGGGTTTGGAATAAGGTAAAAGTGTTATGATTTCTTCTTTTGTCATGTTATCATTTTTCATTTCTAAAAGTAAGTAAAAAACCAAATAAACCAAATTGAGACATAGCAAAAAAGAGCTTAATATACCAATTATTTGGTTCCACATGGTTATGATTTACTATACCAAAGCGAAACGCCTCATTAATTTTCAAAAAAACTATGTTTCTAATTGGTTTAAAAATAATGTTTTTAAAATTGCAACAATATTCGTTGGGCCGAAAATCCAGGACCAAAACTGAGCATCAATCCTTTTTCTCCTTTTGCGGGTTGATTGTCCATTATGCGTTCTAGAACATAAAGAACCGTCGCACTCGACATATTGCCATACAATCGTAGCACTTCTTTTGTATCATCTATATTTTTGCCCAAATCGCCAAACAAATCTTCAACCGTTTGCACTATTTTTTTACCACCGGGATGAAAAATTAAATGGTCGATATCGTTTATACTCAAATTATTTTTTTCCAAAAAAGGATGAATAATATTAGGAAAATGAAACGCTATAGTTTCAGGAACCTCAATATCCAAGACCATTTGCAAACCCATATTTGTCAATTTGAAACCCATCATGTGGATCTTATCATAAAAATGATACATGGATTCGTCAACAATTTCTGGACCTTCTTCTTCCTGTGACGAAAGCAACACACAAGCCGCACCATCGCCAAAAATAGCCGCACTAACGATATTCGCCATCGAATAATCATTGAGTTGAAAGGTAGCCGTGGGACTTTCAACCGCAATAACGGCAGCTCTTTTACCCGGATTGGCTTGCAAGAAGTTCTTAGCATAAATGATACCCGATATTCCTGCTGCACATCCCATTTCGGTTACGGGTAAACGAACGATGTCTTGGCGCAATTGTACTTTATTAATCAAATACGCATCGAGTGACGGAATCATAATTCCTGTGCAACTCACTGTGATGATAAAATCTAAATCGGTTGGTTTCCAATTGGCTTTTGCTAATGCTTTGACCAAAACCTTTTCACCTAAATCAATCATCTCCCGAACATAAATGTCATTGCGTGACTCAAAGGAAGTATTGGTAAACACTTCTATTGGATCCATAATGGAATACCGTTTGTCTACCAATGCGCTTTCAAAAATCTTTTTCACTTTCCTAATAAACCGCTCGTCTTGACCGTGAAGCCATGTATCCAGAAAAGGGAGAATTTCCTCTGTGATTCTAGAAAACTTAGGTAATTGCTTGTCAACTGTGTTTATTTTGACACTCATATTTTTTCAAATTCAATGGCAATGGCAATTGCAATGGCAATGGCAAAGTCAAATTCAATGGCAATTTCAATGTCAATGGCAAATTCAATTTCAATGTCAATCTAATTTTAAACCCTTAAACAAACTTAATCTTTTAAACAACTTTAAACCTTTAAACAACTTTAAACCTTTAAAAACCTTAAACTTTTAAACAACTTTAAACTTTTAAACAACCTTAAACTTTTAAACAACTTTAAACCTTTATACCTTTCTAATAATCCATTGGTAGCGAAATGCCCATTTCCATTGGATACTATAGTTTTTAAAATTTGCTTTCTTAGAAAACTGTTCTAATTCTTCTCTTTTAAATCCGCGAAGAATGGAAATTAATCCATCTTTTTTGGACATCTCGCTCAATCGAAACACAAAACACAATGCTTGAAATAATCTGTATGCCAATGCACTTCTCTCTAAATCATTAATCACCATCCCGATACTGGCATTTTTATAAAACAATTGCATTAAAGTTACGATTTCCTCGTCTTTGAAATGATGCAATGTCAATGTACACAACACTATATCATAGTGCAACGTCTCGAAATCGGGGTCAAAAATGTCTTTGCAGCGATAACTGATGTTTTCATATTCTTTTGATAACTGTTGTGCATGACTAATCGTAAATGAGTTAGCATCAATGCCTATTAACTTGAAATGATAATCGTTTTGTTTTCCATATTTTGCTAATGTTCTTAGCATATCGCCATTACCACAACCTACATCTACTATCGTTACTTCCGTTGCTTTTGGAATGTCTTTCAGCAAACTTTGAACACCTTGTAAAGTTAGTTGGTTACCACCTAATAGTTGGTTTATTTTGGCAATTTTATCCAAAGCATTTCGCAATTCTTCTCCTTCCATGGCAAAATCATCCATGATTTCGGGTTCATCTGTGCGGTATTTTGTGTTTATGGCCATTTAATTTTTTATAATGATGAGTTTTCCATGGGTTTTTTTAATAATAAAGGGCAACATAAAAGGTACTTTGATGATAATATTACACAAGAAATCCGTTAGTTTTGGTTTTAATAGAATTTTTGCTAATACTCTCCCTGTTTTTAATCGGGATTTGAAGGTTTTATTCCATTGCTTGGTGTAGGTTTCTTCCAATGATTCTCTTGTCGTTAAGCGTTCGTTTACAAAGTCATTTACAACTTCGGCAGCTATTTTGGCGCTGTGAATTGCCATCGCCATTCCATTGCCGCATAACGGATGAATTAGTCCAGCTGTATCGCCTATCATCAAGATGTGTTGCTCGACTGGTTGTTTTGCTTCGAAAGAAATTTGGCTAATGGTTAGTGGTTTTTCAAACAGTAGTTTACTTTTAATAAATACGTCTTTTAAATATGGATTTTGAACTACTATTTGTTCTTGGTAATCAATACTGTTTTTAAACATTTTAAAGCTTTGGTAACTGGCTAAATAACAAATATTAATTTTATCATCTTCCACTTTAGAAACACCACAGTAGCCACCGTTGAAATTATGCAAACCCACAACATCGTTAGGAAATTCTCCTTCATAATGCGCTTTGATAGCTAACCAAGGTGATTTTTGTTGGATAAAGTTTCTGTTTAAATT
>NZ_JBKCVI010000028.1:0-14845 GCF_046317795.1 Flavobacterium sp.
GCTAATTTTGTAAATTATTTTGACGCACTAACCGATGACTCCATCTTTATTGGAACTGATGCTACAGAAAATTGGACTAAACCCGCTTTTCAAGCATTTGCAAAACCCTATTTTGATAAAGGAAAAGCATGGAGTTTCACTTCGCTTGAAAGACACATTTATTTTAGTACTGATAAAAAAATGGCTTGGTTTGATGAGCTGCTAAACACTCAGATGAAAATATGCCGTGGTTCGGGTGTTCTCGTTTTCATTAATGGAAAATGGAAAATAAAACACTATGTCCTTTCCATGACCATTCCCAATGATAATGTGGATGATGTCATAAAAATCAAAGCACCAATAGAAGATGCTTTGATTAGTAGTTTGAAGAAGTAAACATTGGACAGTCGCAGTTTTCAGAGGCAGTTTTCAAAAGTTCCATTAGCTGAAAACTGAGACTGAAAACTGCCAACTACTTTTTAAGATTTTCCAACATTTCAACTGTCATTGAAGCCAAATCAAATTTGTGTTTCCAATTCCAATCTTTTTGTGCCGAACTATCATCAATAGATGCAGGCCAACTATCGGCTATCTTCTGACGAAAATCGGGTTTATAGGAAATGCTAAAATTCGGAATATGTTGCTGTATTTCTGCGGCAATTTCTTTTGGCGTAAAACTCACACCAGCTAAATTATAAGAAGAACGGATTTTTACGTCTTCGTCTTTGGCTTGCATGATTTCGATAGTAGCACGAATGGCATCGTCCATATACATCATAGGAAGCGCTGTGTTTTCTGAAAGGAAACATTCATAGTTTCCCTTTTTTAATGCTTTGTGATAAATATCCACTGCATAATCAGTTGTTCCTCCGCCAGGTTCAGTTGACCAAGATATTAATCCCGGATACCGAATACTTCGCACATCAACTCCATAGATGTTATGGTAATATTCACACCAGCGTTCCCCGGTTTGTTTGCTAATTCCATAAACGGTTGTGGGTTCCATGATGGTATATTGTGGCGTATTGTCTCGTGGCGTTGTAGGTCCAAAAACCGCAATACTCGAAGGCCAGAATATCTTTTTAATTTTCTTGGCTTTCGCCAAATTCAAAACGTGAAACAAGGAATTCATGTTCAAATCCCAGGCAAAAGCAGGATTTTTTTCTGCCGTTGCCGAGAGTAAAGCCGCCATCAAATAGACATCGGTTATTTGATATTGCTCTACTAAATGCTCGATTTGGTTGTAATCTAACGCATTAACTACTTCAAAAATACCTTCGTTAACGATATCAATATTCAACTTTCGAATGTCGGAAGCGATGACATTATCAACGCCATACATACTTCTGAGTTTTTTGGTAAGCTCGGTGCCTATTTGTCCGCAAGCACCAATGATTAGGATTTTTGGGTTCATGAAGTGTGTTTGATTTGTTGTGTAAAGATAACGTTTTCGTGAATTCAAATTGGCGAAAATAATTTAAAAAATTACATCCACTTTAACTACTTCATACTAAAGTTTACTTTTACCTTTGTACCTTTGTTTCTTAAATTCATAGTAATGAAATTCACTTTTTCTACTTTTCTTTTGTCTTTATTGTGTCTTACTTCGTGCCAGGAAGACCCAAAAATTCGTGCGTTGGCACAAGAAAAAGAAGCTCAAAAGCAAGAAGTCATTTTCAATACCATCAACAAAGGTTGGAACTTCAACACACAACCCATCAATGAAACCTCAAGTTCGCTTAGCAAAACTTGGCCTGCTTGGAGGGCTTTTTTAACCGAGTTGGGACAAAAACCCAAAAGTACTATTGGTGCTTTTCAAAAAAAAGCCAAAGAACTTTCAAAAAAAGGGTTGGAGTTGCACAATAACATTCCGATAAACTATGATTTACCCGAAATCAAAAGCCGAATTGATGCCATAAATACAAAAATCAATGCTATAAATCTTTACATTCACCTGAATCAAATTCCCGATAAAAAAATTGTACAATTAGTACAAGAGACCAATATTGAGATTACTTCCTTTCAATTTCAACTCGATGAAATTACACGAAAAAGCAACATTAAAATAGAAGATGGCGAAAGCGATATGTTGCGAATGTTAGACACCACAAGAGCAATTCCTACTAACAGTCCAAATTTAAAACCAGCCCAATAAGCTTTGAGCCAAAACGCTTTATACAATACCTATCTGCATGCAACGAAAGTCAAACAAATTGTTGATGCACTTGGCACGAGCGTTAGCGAACTGGCGGAGCAAACTCCGTTGACCAAAATTCAGTTGAAAGGCCTTTTGGGCTCGTCATTATCGTTTATATTTCAGGCCATTTTTAAAAAAAGTGAAAAACCATTCCTTTTAATTCTTAACGAAAAAGAAGAAGCGGCTTATATTCTCAATGATTTAGAGCAAATGATTGGTGCCAATGATGTGCTGTTTTATCCGAGTTCGTATCGTCGTCCATATCAAATAGAAGAAACCGATAATGCAAATGTTTTGTTGCGTTCCGAAGTGTTGAATAGAATTAATTCAAGAAAAAAACCAGCCGTAATTGTGACTTATCCCGAAGCTTTATTTGAGAAAGTAGTCACCCGAAAAGAACTCGACAAAAACACCTTGAAAATTGCAGTTGGCGAAAATGTTTCCATCGATTTTATTAACGAAGTGCTATTTGAATACGAATTCAAACGCGTAGATTTCATTACCGAACCAGGAGAATTCTCTGTTAGAGGCGGAATATTAGATGTGTTTTCGTTTTCCAATGACAATCCGTATCGTATAGAATTTTTTGGTAATGAGGTCGATAGCATCAGAACTTTTGATGTGGAAACACAGCTTTCGGTTGAAAAACAAACCAAGATTACGATTATTCCAAATTTGGAGAACAAATTCATAAAAGAAAACAGAGAAAGTTTCCTCGATTATATCAGCGATAAAACCGTCTTGTGTATTGAGAATGCAGAATTTTTAACTTCGCAATTGGATAAACTTTTTGGCAAAGCCATTGAAACTTTTGACAAACTTTCAAAAGACATTAAGCACGCTGCACCCGAACATTTATTCTTAAATCAAGAAGGGTTTTTGCGCAAAGCGTTGAATTTTTCAATTATTGAATTGTCTAATAAACCGTTGTTTAAAACCACTAAATCTTTCGAGTTTCACATCCAACCACAACCCTCGTTTAACAAACAATTTGATTTATTGCTCAATAATTTAAGCGATAATCATTTTAATGGTTATACCAATTATTTGTTTTGTTCCAATGAAGCCCAAGCCAATCGTTTTCATGATATTTTTGAATCTATTGATGAGGTCAATCACGAGAACGTTCGCAAACAATACCATACCATTGTTTCCTCATTATACCAAGGTTTTATCGATGAAGAAAACCAAATTGTGTGCTACACCGACCATCAAATTTTTGAACGCTACCATAAATTCAACATCAAAAACGGCTATTCCAAAAAGCAAACGCTTTCGCTAAAAGAATTAAATTCACTTTCCATTGGCGATTATGTAACCCACATCGATCACGGAATAGGAAAATATGGTGGCTTGCAAAAAATTCAGGTGGAAGGCAAAACGCAAGAAGCTATAAAATTGGCTTATGCCGATAATGATATAGTGTATGTGAGTATTCATTCACTACATAAAATCTCGAAATACAATGGAAAAGACGGCACACCACCAAAGATTTATAAACTAGGTTCCAATGCTTGGAAAGTGTTGAAACAAAAAACGAAAGCTCGAGTAAAACACATTGCTTTCAACTTAATTCAGTTGTACGCTAAGCGAAGATTGGAAAAAGGATTTGCTTTCGCACCCGATAGTTATTTGCAAAAAGAATTGGAAAGTTCCTTTATATACGAAGATACACCTGACCAAATTACAGCCACACAAGACGTCAAAGCCGACATGGAAAAAGACCGGCCAATGGATCGATTGGTTTGTGGTGATGTAGGTTTTGGAAAAACAGAAGTGGCTATTCGTGCCGCGTTCAAAGCGGTGGATAATAGCAAACAAGTGGCAGTTTTGGTACCAACAACTATTTTGGCCTACCAACATTACAGAACTTTTACCGAACGATTGAAGGAAATGCCCGTTCGTGTGGGCTACTTAAATCGTTTCCGAACTGCAAAAGAAAAGCAAATCACATTGGAAGAATTGGCTTCTGGAAAATTGGATATTATTATTGGCACGCATCAATTGGTGAACAAAAATGTAAAGTTTAAAGATTTAGGGTTGTTGATTGTGGATGAAGAACAAAAATTTGGTGTCAATGTAAAAGACAAATTGAAAACCATTGCTGCCAATGTTGATACACTTACTTTAACGGCAACACCTATCCCGAGAACGCTTCAGTTTTCATTGATGGCAGCACGCGATTTATCGGTTATTACCACAGCACCGCCCAATCGTTATCCAATAGAATCGCAGGTGGTAAGTTTTAATGAAGAGTTAATTCGCGATGCGATTTCGTATGAAATTCAACGCAACGGACAGGTTTTCTTTATCAATAATCGCATTGAAAACATCAAAGAAATTGCCGGAATGATTCAGCGATTAGTTCCCGATGCTAGAGTTGGCATTGGTCACGGTCAAATGGAAGGTAACAAACTAGAAGAATTAATGCTTGGTTTTATGAATGGTGAATTTGATGTTTTGGTAGCCACAACCATTATCGAAAGTGGTTTGGATGTGCCGAATGCGAATACGATTTTTATCAACAATGCTAATAATTTTGGGTTGTCCGATTTGCATCAAATGAGAGGAAGAGTTGGGAGAAGTAACAAGAAAGCATTTTGTTATTTTATTTGTCAGCCCTATTCGATGATGACAGAAGATGCACGGAAACGAATTCAAGCATTGGAACAATTCAGCGAATTGGGCGGCGGATTTAACATAGCCATGAAGGATTTGGAAATTCGTGGTGCAGGCGATTTATTAGGTGGCGAACAAAGTGGTTTCATCAACGAAATTGGTTTTGAAACCTATCAAAAAATAATGAACGAAGCCATTGAAGAGTTGAAAGAAAATGAGTTTAAGGAATTGTATCAAGATGACGATGAAGACGAAAATAAAGAATATGTAAAAGATTTACAAATTGATACCGATTTTGAATTGCTGTTCCCAGATGATTACATCAACAATATTTCCGAACGGTTGAATTTATATAACGAACTGGGTACTATTAAAGAGGAAGAAGGTTTATTGGCATATGAAAAAAAACTTATTGACCGTTTTGGTCCATTGCCGAAAGAAGCCAAAGCACTACTCAATAGCATCCGTATCAAATGGATTGCTGTGCAAATGGGAATTGAAAAAATCATCATGAAACAAGGAAAGCTAATTGGTTATTTTGTGGGCGATCAGCATTCGGATTATTACAATTCAAAGCAATTTAGACAGATGTTACGATTTGTGCATCAACACGGAAACATTTGTAAAATGAAAGAGAAAGAAACTAAAAATGGGTTGCGTTTGCTCTTGACTTTTGAGAATGTGAAATCCATTTCGAGAGCATTAGAGTTTATGGAATTGATGAAACAGTAAAAAATTTACAAGTTGTTTTTAATTCGTTTTTTTCAAACACATAGAAACATAGTATTTTCTGAAATTTATAAAGACGTTTCACTTTACTATAGCATATCATAGCTTTGTGAAACCAAGAATTGGTCTATCCAACTCTTCTTCTCTATGTTTCTATGTGGTTTATTTTTTTAATTACAGTTTCAAAACTTTAAAATTCTTTTCCAATTCACCGAAACTCACTTTAAAGAAATAAGTTCCTGTTGAAAACTGTGAAATATCTACCGAAGTAGTCAAATCGTTTTTCTTTTGTTGGAAAAGCAATCTACCCTCTACATTATATACTTTCACTTCAGTAATTTGAGCATTACTAGACATGGATACTGTCCCTTTTGTTGGATTTGGAAAATAAGAAAAATCAAGATAATTACTGTCTTCAATTCCTAAAGTTCCTGTGCATGTTATTGTAGCATCCCATCCTGAAGCAACTGTTCCTTGGTCTGAATAAAATATAAAAGTCAATGAACCATCTGAAGCTGTTGAGTTAAAAACGCCAGGATTTGTGGTACCTGTCAAACCATCTGGTGTTAATATAGGAGCTAATTCATCCGCCCCATCAAATATATATAAATAATCCCAATTGTTTTCTAAATTGAAACTTGAAAAAGTAGCTCTTAGTTTTAACCCAGGATTATTTGGCGTCATTGTTCTTACCCAAGACTCCCTATCTGTATAATTTCCTGTTGTCCCTCCTGTATCTGTAAAAGGTACACTCGCACAGAAATTTGTTGCTTTAGTGGCTGCCACAGTAGACCTATTAGAGGGTTCAAAACCGCCGGCACAAAGTGGTCTAACTCTTACCCTATAATAAGTATTAGGTTCAAGTCCGGTTGCTGTATAGGAGTTAGTTGTTACTGTATTCCATTGTGCGTTAGTAGATGAAAACGGCGTTAAAGCCACTTCCCAAGAAGTTGTGGTTCCGGCGTCTGACCAAGTTAAAGAAATAGAAGTTGGTGTTTCGTTTAAAATTATTAATTCAGTAATCGTATTGGAACAGCTAGTGGCACAATCAAAACTCAAACAGGTTTTACTATTTACATTGGCTAATATTAATGCCGATGGTTGTGGCCCAAATCCTTCACTAAAACTAATTCCAACCCCCGAGATTAAATGACAGTAACTCATTATAGTTCCTTTTACGTCCGTTGCCGGAATTGGTCCAATATTGGGGCAGGAAGTTTGAGTTGGTTCAAAAAAACCAGCTTGCTGACCACAACCGTCAATTGGGGTATTGTTACCATTCCAATAACAGCCATGAGTATGCGGCGAGCCTAAAGAATGCCCAAATTCATGGGATATTACTAGAACTGTCCAAGAATAAGTTGGAACTGTTGAAAAACTAAAATTAACATCTGAATAACTATAATTATTTTGAGTACAAAGTGTGTTTAGAAAAGCAACGCCACCCAATGCGCCTGGATCTATACCAACTAATTGTCCCACGTCACCGTCAAAAACAACTCTAGTATCAAGAAATGTATAAAGATAATCACTCGAAACTGTTCCGATTCCTTCATACGGATCCTGTTCAGTCCATATAAAAATTGATTTTAATCCTACTGTAATTCCGTCATTATCAAATAAAGTTTGCACATTATTAAAAACCGAAGTCATCCAATTGGTAGTAGTCGTTGAGTTACTTCCGTTTTGAACATATAAATTATTATCTATTTCAAAATAAAAAGTTGTACATCGATCACTATTCACATTTCTATTTTCTTCAACATCGGTTTGAGTTGATTTTCCACTTTCTTCTACATGACAATCAAAGCCATTTAACACTTTCATTTTGGCATCAGAATAAACAATATAATCCGTTTGATTATTCACTTTATCTAACTTTCCTACAACTACATTACCTAATGTAGAACTCGAAAGTATCCCGTTAAATTCACCGTTGAAAAAATTGAATGAAGAAACAGAATTTGTTTCTCCTTTAATAATTCCTCTGTAATGTACTCCTTTTTGATAGCTGATATTTTTTCCTTTATCTGTATCCACATGAAATCCTTCTGCAAAAGGATTTACTTTATACAAAAGAATGGCTATGCTTTGGTTCTGATATGGAATTTCAAGCTCAATAGTTCCGTATTGATTTGTAACAATTTCATTTACTTGTTGAGTATTAAGAGTAGCCAACGTTGCACCATCTACAACTTTGTTTACCTCTTGATTAATCGTGTTTTGGGTGACTGATAACACAGAAAATGGTCTAAAATTTGCTTTTAAACCCTGCAGTTCCGAAACCTTTACGGCTAACTTATTTTGTGCAAAAAGATGACTTACACAAAGCAATGCTGATAACAGTAGGTATTTTTTAGTCATGATAAATAATTTTATACAGTGTAAAGTTATTGAAATTCAATTTAAAACAAATATTTTTTAAAAATTTTAAGAATTGTTTTTTAAAAATAAAAAAAGGCATCTTCAAAATGTTCGATTTTAAATTGGTTATTTTCTTTATAAACCGAAATAATATCAAAACGAACTTCGACCTCTAAATCATTTGAAATTACATATTCATTCACCGCTTTTACTAATAATTGTATTTTCTTTGGTTTAACAAAATCTTGTGGCAATCCAAATTCGATACTGGAACGCGTTTTTACTTCCACCACTGCTAGAATAGTTCCTTTTTGCGCAATAATATCGATTTCCGCTTTTTGAAAAGTCCAATTGATTTCCAGAATATCATAGCCGTTTTTTTGCAGAAATTCTACAGCTAATTCTTCTCCAAATTTTCCTAATTCATTGTGTTCTGCCATTATTTTTACTTTTTGTCATCCCAGGCACAAGGAAACTCAAATAATTAGATTCCTCGTGCCTCGGAATGAACCTTGAAACAAAAAATGGCTCACTTTCGTTAACCTTCTTTTATAAAGACGAGTTTGCTTCGCCAATTCGAGTATAGCTCTCTTACCCTCCTTCGTCGGAATAACAAAATAGGGTTAAGAATTCATCAAACTCTCTATCTCCTCTACTTCAATAGGAATATTGCGCATCAGGTTAAAAGGTTCGCCTTGGGCTTGTATCACCACATCATCTTCCAAACGAATGCCAAAACCTTCGGCTGGAATATAAATTCCAGGTTCTACCGTGAAGACCATATTGGGTTGCATGGGTTCATGGAGTAATCCATAATCATGAGTATCCAATCCCAAGTGATGCGATGTGCCGTGCATGAAATATTTTTTATACGCTGGCCAATCGGGGTTTTCGTTTTGCACATCGGCTTTGTCAATAAGTCCTAAACCCAATAATTCTGAAGTCATAATTTTGCCCACTTCAACATGGTATTGTTTCCAAAGATTGCCTACTGTTAACATTTTGGTCGCTTCGTTTTTTATGCGCAACACCGCTTTGTAAACTTCCTTTTGTCTCTCTGTAAACCGTCCAGAAACGGGAACCATTCGGGTCATATCACTAGAATAATTAGCATATTCAGCACCAACATCTAGCAAAATCAAATCGCCTGCTTTACACTGTTGGTTGTTTTCGATATAATGCAACACATTCGCATTATTTCCCGAAGCAATTATTGGCGTATAAGCAAAACCTTTGGAACGATTTTTCAGGAATTCATGCGCAAATTCAGCTTCGATTTCGTATTCCATCACGTTTGGTTTCACAAAATTTAGAATTCTACGAAAACCCTTTTCAGTAATATCACAAGCTTTTTGAATTAAATCAATTTCTTCGCTTTCTTTTATTGACCGAAGACGTTGCAAAATAGGATTTGATTTTTCGACTTTATGCGCCGGATAATTATTTTTCCACCATTTTACAAATCGGGCTTCGCGGGTTTCTGTTTCAATCGTTGCACGATAATGTTCATTGGTGTTAATGTAAATCGTTTCGGCATACGCCATAACCTCTTTCAACGTTTTATGAAAATCTTGCAACCAAATCACCGATTTGATGCCCGAAACTTCAAATGCACGGTCTTTGGTTAACTTCTCACCTTCCCAAATGGCAATATGCTCGTTGGTTTCTTTCAAAAATAAAATCTCCTTCAAATGTTCATATGGCGCATCAGGAAAAAGTAACAGGATGCTTTCTTCTTGGTCTACTCCACTTAAATAAAAGATGTCGCGGTGTTGTGCAAATGGCAAAGACGAATCTGCAGAAACGGGATAAATATCATTAGAATTAAAAACAGCCACGCTGTTTGGTTTCATTTGTGCTACAAACTTTGCTCTGTTTTTGATGAACAGTTGACGGTCGATTTGATGGTATTTCATTTTAGATTGTTAGATTATTGGATAGTTAGACAATTCGAAATTATATTTATCAAAAATAATCTTTTTTGCTCACATTTTTTTATTCAACTATTAATGAATAATTTTAGGCAAAATTCATCCCATGAAAAAGGTTTCATTATTCATTTCATTTTTGATTTGTTTTGTTTTATCGGCTCAAGAAAAAAAGCCCTACCAACTTTTCGACAAAAAAGGAAATAAAGTTTCTTATGGAAAATTATTGAAAGCAACCGAAAAAGCACAAGTGGTTTTATTTGGTGAGTATCATAACAACGCAATTGTTCATTGGCTTCAACTTGAATTAACCAAAGATTTAGCCGAAAAGAAAGCTTTGGTTCTTGGTGCAGAAATGATAGAAGCTGATAACCAAAAACTATTAGACCTTTATCTTAAAGGAGAAATCAATCAGAAGCAATTGGACACCACTGCCCGACTTTGGCCTAATTATAAAACCGATTATAAACCACTAGTAGATTTTGCCAAAGAAAACAAATTGCCTTTCATTGCTACAAATATCCCAAGACGATATGCTTCTTTAGTTTCCAAAAAAGGGTTTGAAGCGCTGGATAATTTAACCGATGAAGAGAAAACTTGGATAGCACCATTGCCCATTCTTTATGATGCTACTTTACCCGGTTATGTCGAAATGATGAAGATGATGGGAGATCATACTAGTCCAAATATGCCCAAGGCACAAGCCATAAAAGATGCCACTATGGCTTATTTTATTGAAAAGAATTTACAACCCAATTCTGTTTTCATTCATTATAACGGAACGTATCATTCTGACAGTTATGAAGGAATATATTGGTACTTGAAAAAAACATTGCCAACTCTTGATATCATTACCATTTCCACAGTTGAGCAAAAAGATATAGAAAAAATACTTACTGATAATTATACTAAAGGTGATTATATTCTCGTTATAGATGAAGATGTAACAAAAACATATTGATTTCGTCTTATGTTTTGAAACCAAACCAAAATGAGAAAATTAATTATTCTATTACTATTTACAGCTGCTACAATTTCGTTCTTTTCGTGTAGTAATGATAATTCTTCAAATGAAGAACCAATGTTAATCATCAAATTTAAATTTGATGAAAATCAAACTCGATTAAATAACCTAGGTCAACCATCAACAATCCCTGCTGGAAATGCTGCTCAATCACCAATTTTCAACTCCATTTCTGCTCATTATGTTGAGTTAGCACCCAATGCGAATACCCAAATAGGTCAGGGAACTATTGTATATCATGCTCCGGAAACTAATACTGGTGGTGCTAGTGCAATAGATTTTAGTCAGTCAAAAATCGTTGCCGAAGGTGAAACTTTTTTAAAAATTCCATTGAGTCAAGTTGCCGCTGGAAGTTATCAATGGATGCGAGTTTCTTTATCGTATCAAAATTATCAAATTAGTATTCGTCATCAAGGTGTTGATCATACTGGAACTATTGCTAGTTTTGTTGGGTTCAACACTTATATTAGTACTTTTAATATTGGGAACAATATTTTTCCGGTAAACGGTAATAAAGCACAAGGGTATTGGGCTTTTGGACTAAATAATCAGCCCTATTCTTCTTCAGGACAAGCGCCTGCAAACGCTACTACAGTTCCAAATCCAATTGCATCAACTTCACCAATTCCCCAAGGTTCATGTGTTGTGACTGGAAATTTCTCCAATAATTTAGTCATTAATGGTAATGAAACACTAGATGTAAGCATTACATTATCACTTTCTATAAACAACAGTTTTGAATGGCATGAAATTACCGCTGACGGAAAATATGAACCATCTATTGGTGAAAATGTTGTCGATATGGGACTACGCGGATTGATCCCAACTTATGTGAAATAAATTATTTTATCTTTTTAAAACAAAAATTGTCATTTCAATTAATTGATAATCAACAAATGTTAAACTCATATTAAAATGATTATAAATTAGTTCGAAAAGGTTGTGGTTATTTGCAATTAAGACTATTTTTGTACGTCTTTTTTAAATTAATTATTCAACTTATGGCAAAATCTGCACTCTTAAAGTCATCAATCGCAAAAAAATATTGGATGGCTCTTACAGGTTTATTTCTATGCTTATTCTTGACTGGACATCTTGCTGGAAACTTGCAATTATTAGTTCCTGATAATGCGTTAAACTTTAATAAGTATGCGTTATTTATGACGACAAATCCGGCGGTTAAACTCCTTTCATATTTAACCTATGTTTCAATTCTCTTTCATGCCGCTGACGGATTTCTTTTAACTTATCAAAACATTAAAGCCAGACCAATTGGTTACGCCAAAAGTAATCCAGGTGCTAATAGCAGTTTTGCATCAAGAAACATGGCCGTTTTGGGTACACTTATTTTGGTATTTATTGTGACACATATGGTTAATTTTTGGGCAAAAATGCATTTTGATCAAAATATACCATTACATACAGTAACTGTAGAAGTAATGGGTCAAAAACAAGATCTTTACCTTCTAACGAATGGCAGTTATATGCCAACCGCACAAGTAGCAAAATCAAGAGAAGAGGCATTAAAAAGTGGCGTTCCAAATTATATCGAAAACAGAACCGATTTTTATAATGCGCAAGCTAAAGTTAAAGTTGGTGAAGGTTATAAAGATTTATACAAATTAACGGTTGACTTCTTTAAAAGTAAAGGGAAGTTATTTAATGTTATACCAAATGAAGGTTTGGTTTTCACTATTTTATATCTTTTAGCCATGGCAGTTTTAGGATTTCATTTATTGCATGGTTTTCAAAGTGCATTCCAATCTATGGGTCTAAACAGTTCCTCTTGGATGCCTAAAATCAAATTATTTGGAAAAGCGTTTGCAATAGTAGTTCCAATTCTATTTGCCATTATTCCGCTTTACATTCATTTTTTATTAAAATAATTATTCTCACACATTAGTGAAAAACAATATATTATGAAATTAGACTCTAAAATACCTGAAGGACATATTTCACAAAAATGGACGAATCACAAAGACCATTTAAAGCTCGTTGCTCCAAATAATAGACCAAAAATCGACATTATAGTAGTAGGAACAGGACTTGCTGGTGCTTCTGCTGCGGCTTCATTAGGCGAAATGGGCTACAACGTAAAAGCGTTTTGTTACCAAGACTCACCACGAAGAGCACATTCTATTGCGGCTCAAGGTGGAATTAATGCTGCCAAAAATTATCAAAACGATGGTGATAGTACTTTCCGTTTATTTTATGATACAATAAAAGGTGGTGATTACAGAGCTAGAGAAGCCAATGTGCATCGATTAGCAGAAGTTTCATCAAATATAATTGACCAATGTGTGGCTCAAGGTGTGCCTTTTGCACGTGAATATGGCGGATTGCTTGACAATCGTTCATTTGGTGGAACACAAGTACAACGAACATTTTATGCCGCTGGACAAACAGGCCAACAATTATTATTGGGTGCCTATTCTGCACTTTCAAGACAAATAGGATTAGGTAGAGTTCAAATGTTTAACCGTCACGAGATGCTCGACTTAGTAAAAGTAGACGGAAAAGCGCGTGGTATTATTGCTCGTAACTTAATATCTGGCGAATTAGAAAGACATTCTGCACACGCTGTAATTATTGCTTCTGGTGGATATGGAAATGTGTATTTCTTATCTACAAATGCAATGGGTTGTAATGTTACTGCTAGTTGGAAAATTCACAAACAAGGTGCATTATTTGCTAATCCGTGTTTTGTTCAAATTCACCCAACATGTATTCCTGTTCATGGCACCAACCAAGCTAAATTGACATTGATGTCAGAATCGCTTCGTAATTCTGGACGTATTTGGGTACCAAAGAAAAAAGAAGATGCCGAAGCAATTCGTGCTGGAAAATTAAAACCAACACAAATTGCAGAAGAAGATAGAGATTATTTCTTAGAGCGAAAATATCCTTCATTCGGAAATTTAGCACCACGAGATATTTCCTCAAGAGCAGCTAAAGAAGTTTGTGATGCAGGTCATGGCATTGAGGCAAACGATACCAATGAAGGTGTATATCTAGATTTCTCATCCGAAATTCAAACGAAAGGAAAACAAGCGGCTTACGCTAAAGGAAATCATAATCCAAGCCAAGAAGAAATTACCAAATTAGGTAAGCAATGGCTAGAGGAAAAATACGGAAATCTTTTTGCAATGTATCAAAAGATTACTGATGAAAACCCTTATGAAACCCCTATGAAAATTTATCCAGCAGTGCATTACACTATGGGTGGCGTTTGGGTAGATTATAATTTACAATCCACTATTCCAGGATGTTTTGTAGCTGGAGAAGCTAATTTCTCAGACCATGGTGCAAACAGACTTGGAGCTTCGGCTTTAATGCAAGGTTTAGCCGATGGTTATTTCGTATTACCTTATACTGTTTCTAATTATTTGGCAGACGAAATTAGAACAGGTAAAATTTCTACCGATACACAAGAATTTGCTGATGCCGAAAATAGAGTTGCTTCAACTATCGAAAAATTCATCAATAATAAAGGCTCAAAATCTGTAGATCATTTCCATAAACGCCTTGGCTTAATCATGTGGAACAAAGTAGGAATGGGAAGAAATGAAGCAGGATTAAAACAAGCTATTGAAGAAATAGCAGCATTAAAAGAAGAATTCTACAAAGACGTCTATGTTCCGGGCAGTAATGACGAATTAAATCCTGAACTTGAAAAAGCACTTAGGGTAGCCGATTTGATTGACTTAGGACAACTTATGGCAATGGATGCACTTCAACGTAACGAATCGTGTGGTGGTCACTTCCGTGAAGAATACCAAGACAGCGAAGGCGAAACACTTCGTGATGACAAAAACTTCTCCTTTGTGGGCGCATGGGAATACAAAGGAAATGATATCAGCCAAGAAGTGCTGCACAAAGAAGAATTAAAGTATGAGTTTATTAAAATTGCGGCAAGAAATTATAAATAGTAACAAGTGAATAGTAATTAGTAAATAGTCAAAAAGTGCTAATCACTAATTACTCTTTACTAATTTCACTCAAAAA
>NZ_JBKCVI010000029.1:0-3623 GCF_046317795.1 Flavobacterium sp.
CTTTTTAACAAGATTGGGATTAGGGGTAAAAACTATTGGTACAATTAATCACCTATCTTCATCAGAGGAAGCTTTTCAGAACAAAACACTTCGTCCAATTCTTAAGTTACAAAATGATTTGTTTGTTCAGGTATTTATCAATTATGCCATGAAGCAAAAAAATGTTTTTTTTAGTTTAACTCCTGAGAAGAAAATAAATTATATTGAAAATGTCATTCAACGCGATATTAAGTTTAGAAATTCACTAAAAGGGATGGTGATTGCTTTTTTTACATTGGATGAATATGCGGAATATATTTTAAATTCTTCCAATTTGAATAAACGAATGATGAATATGTTAATTGAAAGACTTAAAAGCCAATTACAATTAATAGAACCGAACTCATAAAACCAATTAATTATTGATAATTATTTAAATATAGAGATGTATTTAGAGGCTTTATTAAATAATTTTTAAAATATAAATGTCAATAAAAATTTTATCGTAAATATTGATTAATATCAATAATTTATTTATTTCACAATACTTTTTTCATTATAATTGTTAATCTAATAACAATTTATGAAAGAAGAATATTTTAAATGGTATTCACCAAATTTAAATCGTGAAATTCAAATGCTTGTTTTTGGACATACTGGATATCCTGTTATCCTCTTTCCCACTTCAATGGGAAGTTATCACGAAAATAAAGACCAAGGATTAATTGAAAGCGCCCGATGGTATCTTGAGCAAGGTTTAATTCAAATCTTTTGTCCAGACAGCATTGATAAAGATAGTTTTTACAATAAAAGTATTCATCCAGTTCATCGCATACAAAATCATGTCTGGTACGACAAGATGATTTGCCATGAAATTGTAGAACGTGTAAAGAATAACACTGGTTCAGGGAAAGTTGCTGTTGCTGGTTGCAGTTTTGGTGGTTATCATGCAGCCAATTTTGCATTTAAGCATCCTGGCTATGTTAGTCATATGTTTTCTTTAAGTGGTGCTTTTTCTATTAAAAGTTTTATGGATGGCCATTGGGATGATAATGTTTTCTATAATAGTCCAGAAGACTATCTTCACGGATTAAACGATGGCGAACTCTGGAAAATGGATATCGTCCTTGGAACATCAAACTGGGATATTTGCCTTGATTCTAATTTAAAATTAGGCAAAGTGCTAGCGCAAAGAAACATCCCACATTGGTTAGACATCAGACAAAATAGAGAACATGACTGGCCAGTTTGGAGAGAAATGTTTCCACATTATTTATCTAGAATTAAGTTTGTTTAATCAACAACAAAAATTATAACCAAAAATAACTAACACGCGAAATATGAAAAAGATTGGAATTTTATTTGGAATGGAAGATACCTTTCCTTATGCCTTTATCGAAAGAGTAAACTCAAAAAAAGAACCTGGAATTATAGCCGAGGCAGTTTCTATTGACAAAGTAGTTCAAAACAAAGGCGGTGAATATGCTGTAATTATAGATAGAATTTCACAAGATGTTCCGTTTTATCGTGCTTATTTAAAAAATGCTGCACTAACAGGAACCAATGTGATTAATAACCCATTTTGGTGGAGTGCTGATGATAAATTTTTTAATAACTGTTTGGCTGATACACTTGGAGTACCTCTTCCAAATACGGTAATTCTTCCTTCGGCAGAACATCCAACTGATACGACAGGAAAATCTTTTAGGAACTTAAAATACCCGATGGATTGGGATGGGATTTTTGATTATATCGGTTTTCCTGCCTATATGAAACCCTATGCTGGTGGCGGTTGGAAAAATGTTTACCGACTTGAAAACAAAGAAGAATTTTGGCAAAAACATCAAGAAACAGGGCAATTAGTAATGCTTTTGCAAGAAGAAATTGTTTTTACTGAATATTTTAGAGTCTATTGTTTGGGAAGAAAAGATGTTCACATCATGCAATACGAACCAAGGAATCCTCATCATTTGCGTTATGTAATTGATGGCCCACCTGTGGATAAAAAATTATTAGCCACAGTTAAAGACTATACATTACGACTCTGTAAAGGATTAGGATACGATTTCAATACGGTTGAATTTGCTGTACGCGACGGTATTCCTTATGCAATTGATTTTGGAAATCCCGCACCCGATGCTGAATTAACTTCTGTTGGTGCTGAGAATTTTGAATGGGTTGTAGAACACGCTGCCAAAATGGCTATCGCAGCTGCCAAAAAACAAAAACCAGGAAAAATGAATTTAACTTGGGGAACCTTTATCAAAGATGCGGCAGCAGAAAAATAAGGTTGATTATTAACGAAATGCCCTAGCCCAGATAGTAGTGGAAATCCTTTTTTTATTTTGTCAAACTGAGCTTGTCGAAGTTCAAAATAAAAAAAGATTGAAACAAATAGCTGGATTAGCTTCAAATAAAAATAAGATGAAAAAATTACCTGTGTTTACTCTTGGAGTTGAAGAGGAATACCAAATTATAGACCCACAAACACGAGATTTGCGTTCCCATTTATCTAAAATTGTGGATGGTGCTAAATCAATTTTGAAAGAACAAGTAAAAGCTGAAATGCACCAATCTGTGGTGGAAGTGGGTACCAATATTTGTAAAAATGTTAAAGAAGCTAATGATGAAATTCGATTTCTTCGTAGCAAAATTGTGGAACTTGCCCATAAACAAAATCTTGTAGTTGGCGGTGCCGGAACACATCCTTTTTCGCGTTGGCAAGACCAACCTATTACAGATGATCCTCGATATCACACTATTGTAAATGAATTGCAAGATGCTGCCCGCTCCAATTTAATTTTTGGTATGCATTGTCATGTTGGCATTGAAAATCGTGATATTGGATTGCAATTAATGAATCAGGCCTGTTATTTCTTGCCTCATATTTTTGCTTTATCAACCAATTCCCCTTTTTGGGAAGGAAGAAATACAGGTTACAAATCATTTAGGACTAAGGTTTTTGATAAATTTCCTCGAACAGGTTTGCCAGAATACTTTGATAGTGTTCAAGCGTATGACAATTATTTAGATACTTTGGTAAAAACGGGTTGTATAGATAATCCAAAGAAAATTTGGTGGGATTTGCGATTGCATCCATTTTATGACACTATTGAATTCAGAATAACGGATATGTGTTTAACCGTTGATGAAGCCATGTGCATCGTAGCGATAATTCAGGCAATAGTAGCTAAATTGTATAAGTTAACCTTGAATAATACAAGCTTCAATATTTATAGGATTGCTTTAATTAAAGAAAATAAATTCCGTGCGGCTCGCTATGGAATTGATGGAAATATGATTGATTTTGGTTTAAAAGAAGAAGTCGAAACCAAAATGTTAATTCACGAACTGCTTGAATTTATTGATGATGTGGTTGATGAATTGGGAAGTCGAGAACATATTGACTATATCCATACGATACTTAGAGAAGGAACTGGCGCTGATAAACAATTGAGAGTATTTGAAGAAACACAGAATTTATCTAAAGTGGTTGATATGATTACGAGTGAGTTTACAAAGGGATTATAATTGAAAAAGTTATATTTGCACTATTAATCAATTACGATGAACAATCAAATTAGAATAGCAGTTTTAGATATGTACGACGGTGAACCCAATCAGGGAATGCGCTGTATTATAGA
>NZ_JBKCVI010000030.1:0-27024 GCF_046317795.1 Flavobacterium sp.
GTTCAATGAGGAAATAAAAAATAAAATTTTAAATTATATTCAGTCTTAATACTTAATACTCCAATCTTAATACTCCCAAATGGACTTCAAAAAATTCAAAGCCGCCACCGTACAAACTTCACCTGTTTTTCTCAATGTAGAAAAAACAATAGCCAAAGCCATTTCGTTTGTAAAAGAAGCTAGTACAAATGGTGCCCAACTCATTGCCTTTCCAGAAGTATTTGTGGCTGCTTATCCGTATTGGAATTGGATTATGACACCAATTCAAGGCAGTAAATGGTATGAACAATTGTATAAATCTTCCCTGAAAACGGAAGACTTTGTCCTAAAGCCCTTATTTCAAGCTGCAAAAGACCACAACATTCACATCGTTATCGGGATTAACGAACGTGGCGATAGCTATGGCGAAATTTACAACACCAATTTAATCATCGACAACCAAGGAAAACTCATTGGCAAACACCGAAAATTAGTACCAACTTGGGCTGAAAAACTAACTTGGACATCTGGTGACGGCTCATCTTTAAAAGTGTACGATACAGAAATTGGTCCGATTGGAACTTTAGCATGTGGTGAAAATACCAATACCTTAGCGCGATTTACATTATTAACGCAAGGCGAATTAATTCATATTGCCAATTATATTTCACTTCCAGTTGCACCACCCGATTATGATATGGCAGAAGCGATAAAGATTAGAGCAGCCGCCCATTCATTCGAAGGAAAACTGTTTACCATTGTTTCGTGTTCAACGATTTCCCAAGAAATAAAAGACGCTTTGCGTGCTGATGTTCCCAATGTTGATGAACTATTAACTCGTAAAAACTCAGCATTTTCAGGGTTTATTGGTCCCAATGGTGCTGTAATCGGAACACCGCTAATTGATGATGAAGGAATTGTGTACGCTGATATTGATTTGGAGAAATGCATCCAACCGAAACAGATGCATGACATTTTAGGACATTACAATCGTTTTGATATTTTTGATTTACGAGTAAACACAGCTTCAACAAGAAATATTACATTTATAGATAATCATGAAGAGTTTAATAGAAGATAGTATTAAGACAAAAGAATTTTTGTATCTTAGACAATACCAGTAAACTTATTTCAGCAGTTTTTCCTCTTCAAATAACAATTTGATATTTTCATAAGAGTTTTTGAGTGCTTCTTTGATTTGTTCTGGATTGAGCCAAACTACTTTTTCTATTCCTTCATTGGCTTGTCCTACAGGAATTCCTTCAAAGTTGGTTCTCATCTCAAACCAATGTGTAATCTTTAGTTTGTATTTACCATTGCGTTTAAAAACGTGGTAGGTTTTTTGAAGTTTGTGACTAATTACTAAATTATTGACACCGGTTTCTTCTTCTACTTCGCGTCTCGCTGTATCTTCAATTTCTTCGCCTTTCTCAATTCCTCCTTTGGGTAAATCCCATTTTCCGTTTCTAAAAATGAACAAAACGTCGCCCTTTTTATTGTATACTAAACCTCCACCGGCTTTGCAAACGGGAATTTTTTCTTTTACTTTTTTCAGAATTTCCTTTTCATCAGGATAATACAAATACGCTTTCTGAATTTTGTTTTGAAACATTTTGATGATGACTTGCTCAATATCAACACTTTCCAATAAAAAAAGCTGAAAATCGGTTTCCTTGGCTATTTGGTTTGTTAAAAAAAGAGGTTTGTCGTTGACAAAAACTTTATACATTTGTACTATGATTTTTAATAAAGAAACAGCCGAAAAAACAGCCGAATTGCTTTTACAAATAAATGCAATTAAATTGAATCCAAAAAATCCTTTTACATGGGCTTCAGGTTGGCATTCTCCAATTTACTGCGACAACCGATTAATACTGTCTTTTCCAGCGATAAGAAATTTTGTTCGCGAAGAATTTTCAAAGCATATCGAAAAAGAATTTGGCAAACCCGACGTCATTGCAGGTGTAGCCACGGGTGCAATTGGCATTGGAATGCTCGTTGCCGAATATTTGGGTTTGCCTTTTGTTTACGTTCGTCCAGAACCCAAAAAACACGGTAGGCAAAATCAAGTGGAAGGATTTCTGCAAAAAGGACAAAATGTTGTTGTCGTTGAAGATCTGATTAGTACCGGAAACAGTAGTTTGTTAGCTGTTGAAGCATTAAAAGAGGCAGGCGCAAATGTAAAAGGTATGGTTGCCATTTTTACCTATGGTTTCGATATTGCTACAGCTAATTTTAAAAAAGCCAATGTCAATTTGCATACTTTAGCCGATTATGAACATTTATTACACTTGGCTGTTGCCAAAAATTATATCACCGAAAAAGAACTTTCCACTTTACAAGAATGGCGAGAAAGTCCATCGACATGGAATGTGTAAAATAAGAAAATAGAATATAGAAAATAGAATATAGAATATAGAAATTTAGTATAAGGCCAAAATCTACTTTCTATTCTCTATTTTCTTTTCTCTTTAAAAAAATATAAAAAAATGAACCTAGAAAGCCCAAAAGTTACTGTAGCACAATCAGCTGAATATTTGTACAATGCTTTATCCGATGTGAAAAGTTATGAAAAACTTATGCCCGACAGCATTGCCAAGTTTGAAGTATTGGGCGATGATATTTTCAACTTTGGATTAAAAGGAATGCCCGAAATCAAATTGAGATTAAAAGAAGGTGTTCCTAATTCTAAAGTAAATCTAGCTGCAGCAAGTGATAAATTACCTTTTACTTTAACCGCCAATATTACTAGTAATTCTGAAACGTCAAGTGATATTCAATTACAATTTGAAGGCGAATTTAATCCCATGATGGCCATGATGATTAAAGGTCCAATTACTAAGTTTATTGAAACTTTGGCAGAAAATATGGGGAAACTTTGATATTATATTAGAAAATATCTTCAAAAAATATGCATTTTATTGTAAATGATACTAATATTATTTAATTTGCAATAAAATTTTAATCAAAATGACAAAAATCTCACGCCTTTTTGACTTTCCCTATTATCAACTAGAAAAGAATAATATTTCCAATTGCCTAGTTACAAAATATGATGGAAAATGGATTGCTACCTCTACTCAAGAGTACCTTGATAAAGCCAATGCCATATCAAGAGCTTTATTGCGTTTAGGCATTAATAAAAATGATAAAATTGCCATAATTTCAACCAATAACAGAACCGAATGGAAC
Source organism: Flavobacterium sp. (assembly GCF_046317795.1). Taxonomy (GTDB): domain Bacteria; phylum Bacteroidota; class Bacteroidia; order Flavobacteriales; family Flavobacteriaceae; genus Flavobacterium. The sequence continues at coordinate 3,172 of NZ_JBKCVI010000030.1, forward strand.
ATAATGGATATTGGAATACTTCAAGTAGGCGCTCAAAATGTACCCATTTATCCCACAATTGCAGCAGAAGATTATGAATACATTTTAAATCACTCCGAGTCAAAATTCTGTTTTATTTCTGATGAAATAGTATATAATAAGTTGATTTCGGTTAAATCCAATATTCCTTTGCTCAAAGATATTTACTCTTTTAATGAAATCGAAGGATGCAAAAACTGGAAATCACTCCTAGAATTAGGAAAAGACGAAAGTAATCAAGATGTGGTTGAGGACCGAAAAAATAATGTAAAACCCGATGAATTAGCTACCATAATTTATACATCTGGCACAACAGGAAGACCAAAAGGTGTTATGTTATCGCATAATAATATTGTTTCCAATGTGCTTGACAGTGCCTGTAGAATTCCATTTGATGAAGGTACAAGTGTTGCTTTGAGTTTCTTACCCATTTGTCACATCTTTGAGCGTGTAATTTTATATATATATCAATACTATTCTGTATCTATTTATTTTGCAGAATCAATAGAAAAACTTTCCGAAAATATAAAAGAAGTTAAACCTACCGTTTTCTCTGTTGTTCCAAGACTTCTCGAAAAAGTATATGATAAAATTATTGCAAAAGGAGAAGATTTAACAGGAGTCAAAAAGAAATTGTTTTTTTGGGCAGTAAATTTAGGACTACAATATGAACCGTACAAAGCTAATGGATGGTGGTATGAATTTCAATTAGGAATTGCCCGGAAACTCATTTTTAGCAAATGGAAAGAAGGTTTAGGGGGCAATCTAAATGTATTGGTTTCGGGAAGTGCAGCACTACAACACCGATTGATTAGGGTTTTTGCTGCAGCAGAAATGCCCGTTATGGAAGGATACGGTTTAACCGAAACATCACCCGTAATTTCTGTAAACGATCAAAAAAATGGTGGTTTCAAAATTGGAACAGTTGGAAGAATTATTGATAATGTTGAAGTAAAAATAGCCGAAGACGGTGAAATACTTTGCAAAGGACCCAATGTAATGATGGGCTATTACAAAGACGAAGAATTAACAAATGAAGCAATCAAAGACGGCTATTTTCATACTGGAGATATTGGTGAACTTGATGCTGATAATTTTCTGAAAATTACAGATCGCAAAAAAGAAATGTTCAAAACCTCTGGAGGAAAATATATCGCACCTCAAATCATTGAAAACGAGATGAAACAATCACTATTTATTGAACAAATAATGGTTATTGGCGATGGTGAAAAAATGCCTGCCGCGTTTATTCAACCTAGTTTTGATTTTATAAGAGAATGGGCTAAACGAAAAAATATTACTATTGGTAAAACAAACGAAGAGCTAATCAATAATGAGCAAGTAATTCAAAGAATTGGAAAAGAAGTTGGAAAATACAATGAAAAATTTGGCAACTGGGAAAAAATAAAACGTTTTGAACTCACACCCGATATTTGGACAATTGATGGTGGTCAGCTCACTCCTACTATGAAACTAAAGAGAAAAGTGGTTAAAGAAATTTATAATAATTTATATCAAAAAATCTATAACTAATCTTATTCATATTTTAAAAAATGAATAATAAACCTATTATATACATTGTATTAACTTTATTTTTTCTTTCTAGCTGTAAAGAAAGTAATCCCTCTGACACTATAAAATCCAATTATTTAGATTATTCCAAAAGTGATGACCAAGCTACTGGTGGAATCAAAATGATTCCCATCTCCACTCCTATTGGCAAATTCAATGTTTGGACTAAAAGAGTGGGAAATAATCCAAAAATAAAAGTACTACTGCTTCATGGTGGTCCGGGCGGAACGCATGAGTTTTTTGAGAGCTTTGATGGTTTTTTTCCTAACGAAAGTATCGAATACATTTATTACGACCAGTTAGGTTCGTATTATAGTGACCAACCAAACGATAAGCGACTTTGGACTACCGAACGTTTTGTGGAAGAAGTTGAACAAGTTAGAAAAGCATTGAAACTTGATACTACCAATTTCTATTTATTAGGGCAATCTTGGGGCGGAATTTTGGCGATGGAATATGCTCTGAAATACCAAAAGAACCTAAAAGGACTTATCATTTCTAATATGATGGCAAGCGCACCAGCGTATAATAAATATGCCGAAGAAGTCCTAGGTCCGCAACTTGATCCAAAAGTATTTACACAAATCAAAGAATTTGAAAAAAATAAAGACTACTCCAACCCAAAATATATGGAGTTGTTGTTGAACTATTACTACACCGAACATATTTTGCGAATGCCAGTCGACAAATGGCCAGAGTCAATTAATAGAGCTTTTAAACATTTAAACCCAAATGTGTACGTTTATATGCAAGGTCCAAGTGAATTTGGAATTACCGGAGATGCGACTTTAAAAAACTGGGATATCACTGCTAAATTAAAAACACTAACCATTCCAACATTAGCAATTGGTGCCAAATATGATACTATGGACCCAAAACACATGGAATGGATATCCAAAGAAGTTCAAAACGGTCGTTTTTTATTCTGTCCAAACGGAAGTCATTGCTCGCAATATGATGATCAGGAACATTACTTTCCTGGTGTAATTAAGTTTCTAAAAGACGTTGATGACGGTAGCTTTTCAAAAGATAAAATCTAATTGTTTCTCTAAAGCTTTATTAACAATCTACAATTTTTATTAGTTAACAATTAAACAACTGTTAAATTAATTTATTGTTACTTTTTTAATACTTTTATTATATTAACCAATAAAACTTTTAATTATGAATGCGAAAAACTTTATTGTAGGAGGTATCGTTGGAGGTATCGTTAATTTTCTTTTGGGTTGGGTTTTTTATGCAAAACTTTTTCCAAACATTTATCCTGAATCGGCAGAAACAAAATTAGAATTCATCGCTTTAGGATGCTTCACTTTTGGTTTTTTTGTTTCCTATATCTTTAACAAATGGGCAGGTATTTCAAATCCTATAACAGGATTGTATGCTGGTGCCGTTATTGGTTTATTTAACGGTTTATCAATGAATTTCTATATTTTTTCAAATAAAACCTTAAACATAGAAAGCATGATTACTGATATTGTAATTAACATAATAATTGGTGCAATCATTGGTTCAGCTGTTGCTTTTGTAAATAGAAAAATGAAGTAAATTTTAATTTAAAAAATCCAAATAATAATGCTCTTGTTGTACTTGAGCATTTTTTTTGATCAAAAAAATAAATTTTACTATGCGCGCATAATATTTTTTTTATATCTTTGAAACGTAAACTAAATCGTTTTAGTTATTCTATGAAAGAAAAAACAATAGATTATATACTTCGCGCTACCTGGCAAGCCGTTGCCCGAATGTATAACGAAGAAGCATCCAAATTTGATGGTTCGATGGCAATAGGTTTTGCATTATTAAGCATTGATAAAGAAGACGGAACGCCATCAACAGCCATTTCTTCTCGTATGGGAATGGAAGCTACCAGTTTAACTAGAACATTAAAAACATTGGAGGAAAAAGGATTAATCGTTCGAAAAAAAAATCCAGATGACGGAAGGGGTGTATTAATTTACTTAACCGATTTTGGTAAAGAAATGAGAGCCAAATCAAAGGAAACTGTTTTGCAATTCAACGAAACCATCCGAAAGAACATATCCGAAGAAAAATTGCATAACTTTATGGAAGTTGCCGATATTATAAATGAATTAATTGCTGAGAAGAAGATATTTTAAAAATAAGAACAAAGAAAATAGAACAAAGAATATAGAAGTCTAATTGAAAAAGAGAAAAGTCTATTTTCTATTCTCTATTTTCTATTCTCTAAAATAAAAAACATGAAACGAACAATCAAAAAAGTGGCAGTCGTCGGATCCGGAATTATGGGTTCTGGCATTGCGTGTCATTTTGCAAACATTGGTTTAGAAGTGCTGCTTCTAGACATTATTCCAAATGCAGTAACGGAAGCCGAAGAAAAAAAGGGATTGACTTTAGAAAATAAAATAGTTCGTAACCGCTTGGTGAACGAACATTTAGCCAATGCTTTAAAATCGAACCCATCGCCTATTTACAGTCAGAAATTTGCAAGCAGAATTACCACGGGTAATACTACAGACGATATGGCTAAAATTGCGAATTACGATTGGATTATTGAGGTTGTAGTAGAACGTTTGGATATCAAAAAACTGGTATTCGAACAAATCGACAAATATCGTAAGCCCGGAACATTAGTAACTTCAAATACTTCGGGTATTCCTATCCATTTTATGAGTGAAGGCAGAAGCGATGATTTCCAAGCGCATTTTTGTGGAACGCATTTCTTTAATCCGGCACGTTATTTAAAATTGTTTGAAATTATTCCTGGACCAAAAACATCTCCTGAAGTATTGGATTTCCTTTTTGATTATGGTTCAAAATATTTAGGAAAAACATCAGTAATCGCTAAAGATACGCCTGCTTTTATTGGAAACCGTATTGGGATTTTTGGCATCCAAAGTTTATTTCATTTAGTAAAAGACATGGGATTAACCATTGAAGAAGTCGATAAACTTACAGGACCAGTTATTGGTCGTCCAAAATCGGCTACGTTTAGAACGGTTGATGTAGTTGGTTTAGATACGTTAGTTCATGTGGCCAACGGAATTTATGACAATTGCCCAAACGACGAAGCACACGAACTCTTCAAACTCCCAAATTTCATCACTAAAATGATGGAAAACAAATGGCTGGGAAGCAAAACAGGACAAGGTTTTTATAAAAAAAGCCCCACCCCAGCCCTCCCCAAAGGTGAGGGAGCAGGAAAACCTGAAATTCTTTCATTAGATTTAGATACATTAGAATACCGAGCGGCTAAAAAAGCTTCGTTTGCCACCTTAGAATTAACTAAAACCATTGACAAACCTATTGATCGTTTCAAAGTTTTGGTAAAAGGAAAAGACAAAGCAGGCGAATTTTACAGAAAAAACTTCGCAGCCATGTTTGCCTATTGCTCCAATCGTGTACCTGAAATAACCGACGAATTCTATAAAATAGATGATGCCATGAAAGCAGGGTTCGGTTGGGAAAATGGTCCGTTTGAAATTTGGGATGCCATTGGTGTGGAAAAAGGAATTGCCTTAATGCAAGCCGAAGGATATCAACCAGCCACTTGGGTTACCGATATGTTAGCTTCTGGAAGCTCCAGTTTTTATTCCATTAAAGAAGGGGCTACTTATTTTTATAATATCCCAACCAAATCGCAAGAAAAAGTTCCTGGACAAGACAGTTTTATCATTTTAAACAATATCCGCGACAGCAAAAAAGTATGGAGCAATAGCGGTGCGGTAATTACGGATATTGGTGATGGAATTTTAAACATAGAATTTCAAAGTAAAATGAATACCATTGGTGGCGATGTTTTAGCGGCCATCAATAAAGGAATTGATTTGGCAGAAAAAGAATACAACGGATTAGTCATCGGAAATCAAGCAGCCAATTTTACGGTTGGTGCCAATATCGGAATGATTTTTATGATGGCGGTCGAACAAGAATACGAAGAGTTAAACATGGCAATCAAATATTTTCAAGATACCATGATGCGCGTACGCTACTCTTCTATTCCGGTGATTGTAGCTCCTCACGGAATGACATTAGGTGGCGGTTGCGAAATGACCATGCATGCTGATAGAGTTGTGGCTGCGGCCGAAAGTTATATCGGATTGGTAGAATTTGGTGTGGGTGTAATTCCTGGTGGCGGTGGTTCCAAAGAAATGGCATTACGTGCTTCCGATTTATTTCATAAAAATGACGTCGAATTGAATGTACTACAAGAATATTTCTTAGCCGTTGCCATGGCAAAAGTCTCCACATCGGCGTATGAAGCTTTTGATACGGGTGTTTTACAAAAAGGAAAAGATATTGTAGTAGTTAACAAAGACCGACAAATTGCAGTGGCAAAACAAATCGCATTACAAATGTCAGAGCAAGGATATACGCAACCTATTCAACGTAAAGATGTGAAAGTATTAGGTAAACAAGCGTTGGGAATGTTCTTGGTTGGAACTAATCAAATGGTGGCTGGAAAATACATTTCGGAGCACGATTTAAAAATTGCTAACAAACTCGCTTATGTGATGGCTGGTGGCGATTTATCAGAACCAACATTCGTATCCGAACAGTACTTATTGGATATTGAACGGGAAGCATTTTTGAGTTTGTGTACCGAAAGAAAAACGTTGGAGCGAATTCAATTTATGTTAACTAAGGGGAAACCGCTTCGTAATTAATTGTATACCGTATATTGTAAAATTGTATAATGTAAATCAAAGTGTATGAATTATTTTAAAGAATTGAAAGTTTGGCAAAAAGCGATTGAACTAGTAACCAATACTTATTTAAAATCACAAAGTTTCCCGAAAGAGGAAATCTATGGATTAACATCACAAATAAGACGTTGCGCAGTTTCTATACCCTCAAATATTGCCGAAGGATGTGGTAGAAATACTGATAAAGATTTCAATAATTTTTTAGGAGTTTCTTTAGGTTCAGCTTTTGAATTTGAAACACAATTAATCATATGTAAAAATTTGCAATATATCAATCAAGATGATTTTAATTTCTTAGAAGCCGAAATACAACATATTCAAAATATGATAATTAAACTAAAAAGTTCAATCGAAAAAAAGTTGTAATCATTTCCACATAATTTACAAAATACATTATACAACAATACAATATACAATATACAATATACATTATACAACAATACATTACACATTATACAACAATACAATATACATTACACAACAATACAATATACAAATAAAACAAATGAAAACAGCCTACATAGTATCCGCATACAGAACCGCGGTTGGAAAAGCGCCAAAAGGTCTATTTCGATTTAAACGTCCCGATGAGCTGGCAGCCGAAACCATTCAATTTATGATGAATGAATTGCCCGATTTCGATAAAAAACGAATTGACGATGTTATGGTGGGTAATGCCATGCCTGAAGCCGAACAAGGATTAAACGTAGCGCGTTTGATTTCCTTAATGGGATTAAAAGTAACCGATGTTCCTGGGGTAACTGTTAATCGTTATTGCGCTTCGGGATTGGAAACCATTGCCATGGCAACCGCCAAAATCCAAAGTGGGATGGCCGATTGCATTATAGCCGGTGGTGCAGAAAGCATGAGTTTTATTCCGATGGGGGGTTACAAACCCACACCCGATTACGCCGTGGCAAAAGCTGGAAACGAAGATTATTATTGGGGAATGGGATTAACGGCAGAAGCTGTTGCCAAGCAATTCAACATCTCTCGTGAAGACCAAGATGAATTTGCCTTCCATTCCCACAGAAAAGCTTTGCAAGCACAAGCTGAAGGCAAGTTTGATAAACAAATAGTTCCGATTACTGTGGAACAAACCTTCATCAATGAAAATGGAAAAAAGGAAACCAAATCATATACCGTTACCAAAGACGAAGGCCCAAGAGCCGATACCAATACTGCCGCTTTAGGAAACTTAAAACCCGTTTTTGCAGCCGACGGAAGCGTAACCGCTGGTAATTCTTCTCAAATGAGTGATGGTGCAGCATTCGTTTTAATGATGAATGAAGACATGGTCAAAGAATTAGGGTTCACTCCTATTGCCCGAATGGTAAGCTACGCCGCAGCGGGTGTTGAACCTAGAATTATGGGAATTGGACCCGTGAAAGCCATACCAAAAGCGTTAAAACAAGCTGGACTTACTTTAAATGATATTAACTTAATTGAACTCAACGAAGCTTTTGCATCACAAGCATTAGCCGTAACTCGTGAATTAAATTTAAATCCAAATAGCATCAATGTCAATGGTGGAGCGATTGCTTTAGGTCACCCACTAGGATGTACCGGAGCCAAATTATCGGTGCAATTATTTGAAGAAATGAAACGCCGTGGGGATAAATACGGAATTGTGAGTATGTGTGTAGGAACCGGACAAGGTGCGGCGGGAGTGTATGAGTTGTTGTAAAAACGAAGAATATAGAATATAGAATATAGAAAATAGAATATAGAAAATAGAATATAGAAAACCCGAAATGAAAATATAGAATGTAGAAATGTCTTTTTTCTATTCTCTATTTTCTTTTCTCTAAAAAAATAAACAATGGAAATTACAAGAGGTGGACAATTCCTAGTCAAAGAAACAAAATGCGAAGACATCTTTACACCCGAAGATTTTTCGGAAGAACAAATCATGATGCGTGACAGCGTTAAAGAATTTGTAGATAAAGAAATCTGGCCAAACAAAGACCGTTTTGAACACAAAGACTATGCTTTTACGGAAGAAATGATGCGTAAAGCAGGAGAAATGGGATTTTTAAGCGTTGCTGTTCCCGAGGCGTATGGCGGCATGGGAATGGGTTTTGTAGATACGTGCTTAGTATGTGACTACATTTCAGGTGCTACAGGTTCGTTTTCAACAGCTTTTGGTGCGCATACCGGAATTGGAACTATGCCCATTACACTATACGGAACTGAAGAACAAAAACAAAAATACGTGCCTAAACTAGCTTCAGGCGAATGGTTTGGTGCCTATTGTTTAACCGAACCAGGCGCTGGCTCTGATGCCAATTCTGGAAAAACTAAAGCCGTTTTATCAGCTGATGGCAAATCCTATTCCATTACAGGGCAAAAAATGTGGATATCCAATGCCGGTTTTTGTTCCGTATTCATAGTATTTGCTCGAATTGAAGACGATAAAAATATTACTGGTTTCATTATAGAAAATGATGCTGCCAATGGCATTACCATGAACGAAGAAGAACACAAACTAGGCATTCGTGCTTCTTCTACCCGACAGGTTTTCTTTAATGAGACTAAAGTACCCGTTGAAAACATGTTAGCAGGTCGTGGCGAAGGATTCAAAATAGCGATGAACGCCTTGAATGTTGGGCGTATTAAACTAGCTGCGGCTTGTTTGGATGCACAACGTCGTGTGACTTCCAATGCGGTGAACTATGCGAATGAAAGAGTACAATTCAATACGCCAATTGCACAATTTGGAGCTATCCGTTATAAATTAGCCGAAATGGCCACTTCTGCCTATGCGGGAGAAAGTGCTACCTATCGGGCTGCTAAAGATATCGAAACCCGAATCAAATTACGTGAAGCCGAAGGTACTTCCCATCAGGAAGCCGAATTGAAAGGCGTGGAAGAATTTGCCATAGAATGTTCTATTCTAAAAGTGGCGGTTTCTGAAGATGTTCAAAACTGTGCTGACGAAGGCATTCAAATTTATGGTGGTATGGGATTCTCAGAAGATACACCAATGGAAAGTGCTTGGCGCGATGCACGTATTGCTCGTATTTATGAAGGAACAAACGAAATTAACCGAATGTTATCGGTGGGTATGCTAATCAAAAAAGCCATGAAAGGCCATGTTGATTTGCTTGGACCAGCATCAAAGGTACAAGAAGAATTGATGGGTATTCCATCATTTGATACTCCAGACTATTCCGAATTATTTGCCGAAGAAAAAGAATTGATTGGCAAATTGAAAAAAGCATTCCTGATGGTAGCTGGTGGAGCAGTTCAAAAATATGGAATGGACTTAGATGCACACCAACAATTGTTAATGGCTGCTGCAGATATACTTATTGAAATTTACATGGCAGAAAGCACCGTCTTACGAACTGAGAAGATGGCAAAAGCGCAAGGCGAAGATAAAGTGAAAGAACAAATTGCTATGGCTAAGTTGTACTTATACAAAGCGGTAGATGTAGTAACTCAAAAAGGGAAAGAAAGCATCATTTCTTTTGCCGAAGGCGATGAACAACGCATGATGTTGATGGGATTGCGCCGATTTACCAAATACACCAACATGCCAAACATCGTTGGATTAAGAGAAACCATCACCACCAAGTTAGTGGCAGAAAATAGTTATTGTTTTTAGTTTTAAGTTAAGTTAATTGTTTGGAAAACCGCTACTGCTTCATAATCAGTGCGGTTTTTTTTATCAAAATAATGTAATTTATCCAATATAATTAGCGTTTCTGAGCATGAGCGCAGTGAACTGACGAAGTAATCCGTGCCCAAATAACATTTGAAAACAAAAAAAAAGCTACTCACGTTATCAAAACCTAAAACCAGTTTTATCAGCGCAAAAAATTCCGTTTTATCAGCGTTCAATCCATCACAATCCGAAACAAGATTTTTTTATTCCAACCAAATCACTATTTTAGTACCACATTTAATTCAAAAGTCCAACAATCTAAAAATCTAAAAATGAAACTACTAGGAATAAGTTCAAGAATAAACCATCCCCAATTCGGCAAAGGCGTAATAACCAATGTATCGTCCACAGAATATTGGGTAACTTTTATAGACTCAGGACTAGAAACCATCACTATCGACTCCGAATTCGAAGTCATTGAAGCCACAGATAACGAACTAGACACTGTCAGCTTCTATGAAGTAGAACAAAGCTTGCTCTCCATCCTAAAAAAATGGAACGGGCTGGGCGAACCAGTAGCCATAGCCGACAAATGGAAAGGCGGCAACCTAAAACTAGAACCGGGACAAGCAGGCGTGCAAGGAAAAGACGTGCCTATAGATGTGTTCTTCCACAAAATAGTCATGCTACGCGACCGCCTTCGGGTAATGGAACAAAAGATAAACGCCAGCAACATCGAAGAAATAGAAAAAGTAGAACTCCAACAATACATTACCCGTATCTATGGAACACTCACCACGTTCAACGTACTATTCAAATCACAAACCCAGTATTTTGTAGGCGAAAAAACCAAGTAATTGTATCCATCCTACACGTCAGTTCGATACTTCGGGAGAAAATTGTATCGAGAACAAATAAAAACACTTCGACAAGCTCAGTGTGACATATTACAATTAATTAACTTTAACCAAAGATTTATTTTAGTACCTTTATATCACTAAATTAAAGTACTCATGAAAAGAACAATAACGGCTCTAGTCCTTTTTGGACTAATCATATTAGGATGCAAAAGTTCCTCCAGCAACACGAGCAACACACTAAAACTTACTTTTGAAACCAAGAGTAATAGCGGTGTAACTGGAACAGCTACTTTCACCCAAAAGAACAACGAGGTAACACTAGTAGCCAAACTAGCAGGACTAAAACCGGGTGAACACGCCATTCACATTCATGAAAAAGCGGATTGTTCGTCTGCAGATGCAGCATCAGCCGGTGGACATTGGAACCCAACGTTTAAAAAACACGGAAAATGGGGCGATTCTGAATGCCACAAAGGCGATATAGGCAACTTCCTAGCCGATGAAAAAGGAAATGCTACCATCACCTTCAAAACCGATGAATGGTGCATCAGCTGTGGCGATGAGACTAAAGACATCGTCAACAAAGGATTAATTGTTCACGAAAAACCAGATGATTTTGTGACACAACCTACAGGAGCTGCAGGGGCAAGAGTTGCGTGTTCGGGAATTATCAAATAGCTTTTTTTTATGATTAACCCATCGGCTCCCGGCTGGATAGATAAGTTTTTTGCAGAGCAAAGTCAATTGCCTCAACCATTTCCTGAGAGTGCGATTGATTTCTATACTCAAACAAGAGCTACAGGTTTTATCTTTGGACACATCATCAGTTTTGATGTTACCTTTCCCATTGAAACCGCCAACCGCTTGCCACAGGAAATTTCAAAGATAGGGATGCTCAACACACTTTATCAAATGTTTCGATTGGTTAAAAAAAACAACAACTATACTGAATTCATTACGGAAACTGTTGCGTTTTACAACTCATTGACCACAAAAGGATTTAATCCTTTACAGAAAATATTACCTAGTAATACAGTATCAAGCAAGCTAGAAAAGATATTGCACGAAAGGGTTCAAACCAACGAAGATTTATTTACCAAAAACTTTTCGCATGCTATTACCAATGCTATGCTCTTTATTGATGTTTTGGCCTTCAAACAACACCTCGAAAAAGGAAGCATCCCCGATAAATATTTGAATAAAATAGAGGGAATCGTCATGAGTATTGTTTCGCTTTCGCTAAAATCAAAGACGAATATATCACATCACGATTCTTTATTACTGAAACTGTTTGATGCTTCTGTGCGGTATTCAAAGTCTTCAACCACTGAAATTAAAACAATAAATGATTTAGAATTGAATTACCTTCAAAATGACTTGGAGAAGTTTTATATGATTGATTTGGCGGGAATCAGTTTGTGGAGTGATGAAAAAGTTGAAAACGAAGAACGTTACTTTTTGTTTAAACTAGGCGAAAGTCTTAGCATTGAAGATAATTTTGTATTGAGCAGTATTGCATTTATCAATAATTTTATTGCCAATTACAAAAAGGAAATACCCTATTTTAATTACTCTAATCCGGTAAAACACTTTTACGATCAAACTTCGGATAGTGTTGTAGTTTTAATAAATCGAAACAAAAAAAGGTTGCTCAAAGAAATATCTCAAAGCAAAGAGTTGATGCAATTACTCGCAAAGTCAACACACAAAGATTTGGATAAAGAGGAAAAGAAGAAAATAAAACGGCAGTTACTGGATGTGTGTAAAAGCATTCCGTCACTCACTATTTTCTTATTGCCTGGAGGAGGTTTGTTATTGCCAATATTGATAAAATTCATTCCACAATTAATGCCTTCTTCCTTTAATGAGAATGAAGAAAGGGATTAAAAGTTTTTCTCAATACGATTTTTAATATAAAAATGCAATTCATTAATAATTATCAATCCATGAAAAATAATTCGTTTTTAAATTGGTTTTTTCATCTCTGATATATTTTATATACGCTTCGGCAACGGGACTCATCGATTTGTTTTTTAACCATACCAAATGCCAATTAGACTGAATAGGAAATCCTTTCATGGGTATGATTTTTAAATCACCATTTTCCAATTCGTTCTTTAATCCTATAATGGGCATAATCGAATAGCCAATTCCAGCAATAACGGCTTGTTTGACCGCTTCATTTGAAGTCAGCTGTATTTTTTTGGCAGATTGTAAACCATTTCTATAAAGGTAATTTTCCATAACTATTCGTGTTGCAGAACCTTCTTCTCTATAAATTAACGGGAACTCATTAAATAAATCTAAATCATTATTATGTATTTCTGAAACTGCATTTTGATTTCCAATTAAATACAACTTATTTTCAAGTAAAATCTCAGACTGCAATTGAATATCATCTGGCAAAATTGAAACCAATGCAAAATCAACTTCATTGTTTTCAAGACTTTTAACCACTTTCGATTTATTGGTAACATCCATTACAAGATCAATCCCTTTATTTTGATTTAAAAAATCAGATAAGAAATAAGGCATAACATATTTACCAGTAGAAACCACTGATAATGCTAGTTTACCTGAAAATATTCCTTTATACGTTTTTGATTTATAGTTTATCGTGGCTACTTCATCTAATACTTTTTGAGCTGTAATGGCAATTTCAGCACCAAAATGAGTTATATACAATTGTCTTCCAATAACTTCTGTTAAAGGAATATCAAATTGTTCCTGTAGTTTTTTTAATTGAATAGAAACGGCAGGTTGGGTTAAATTAAGTTCTACAGCAGCTTTTGTGATACTCTTAGTTTGTGCAATTTTCAGGAATATCTGTAATTGATGTAAAGTATAATGCATAAATATATTTAATGTATGTCATAACAAATATAAATAAAATAGAAGCAATACTGTCTTTAACTTTGTAAAAAAAAATCATGAAAAATTTAATTGCACTTTGTATTGCACCATTTATTATTAGTAGTTGCGTAACTATTAAGCCAGGTGAAGTTGGTCTTAAACAAAAATTAGGTAAATTATCGGAAGAAATTTATCCGCAAGGACCGGTTTTTTTTAATCCATTTACTTCTAAAATTGTTCGAACCTCTATTCAAACTAGAAATTTGGAATTGAGTCTGAGTTTACCAAGTAAGGAAGGATTGAGTATTACCTCTCAGATTTCAATTTTATACCGTTTAGAGAAAAGTGAAGTTGTAAAAATAGTTAATGATTTAGGGTTAAATTATGAGGGAATAATTGCAAATGTATTTCGATCAGCATCGGCAGATATTTGTGCCCAGTATTATGCAAAAGACATGCATTCTGGTAAACGTTCAGAAATAGAAAGCGACATCTTAAAAAAAATGTCTAGTAATCTCTTAGCCAAAGGAATTATTATTGAATCTGTTTTGATGAAAAGCATTCAACTTCCTCAAGGTTTATCACAATCTATTGAAAGTAAGTTACAAGCTGAACAAGATGCCATGCGAATGGAGTTTGTTTTACAACAAGAAAAGTTTGAAGCTGAACGTAAAATAATAGAAGCAAAAGGAACAAGAGACTCGCAAAAAATACTATCTGAGGGCTTAACAAATGAAATTATTAAATTGCGAAGCATTGATGCTTTCAACGAGTTATCAAAATCACCAAATACAAAAATAATAGTAACCGATGGTAAAACACCATTTTTAATTAACCAATAAATATGCAAAGAATAACTATCGCCAAAGGAGATGGAATTGGTCCAGAAATCATGGACGCAACATTAGAAATCATTAAAGCTGCAGGTGCACAACTTGAATATGATGAAATAGAAGTTGGGGAGAAAGTGTATCTTTCTGGAAACACTTCGGGAATTGCCAAAGAAAGCTGGGATACCATTATTAAAAACAAAGTATTTTTAAAAGCACCAATCACAACTCCTCAAGGTGGCGGCTATAAAAGTTTGAATGTCACCACAAGAAAATTTCTTGGTTTGTATTCTAATGTTAGACCCTGCATGAGTTTACATCCTTTTGTGGAAACGAAACATCCCAAAATGGATATGGTGATTATCAGAGAAAATGAAGAAGATTTATATGCAGGAATTGAGCACCAACAAACGGATGAAGTAGTTCAATGTCTAAAAATAATTAGCCGTCCAGGTTGTGAAAAAATAGTTCGATATGCCTTTGAATATGCTAAAGCTTATGGAAGAAAAAAAGTAACTTGTTTTACCAAAGACAATATCATGAAACAAACGGATGGTTTATTCCACCAAGTGTTTGATGAAATTGCAGCAGAATACCCACAAATAGAAAACGAACATTGGATTATTGATATAGGTGCTGCTAAAATGAGCGACACTCCCGAAGCTTTTGATGTTATAGTGACTTTGAATTTATATGGCGATGTTATCTCTGATATTGCCGCTCAAATCGCGGGTTCAGTTGGTTTAGCGGGTTCAGCCAACATAGGTGAAGAATGTTCGATGTTTGAAGCCATTCATGGTTCGGCACCAAGGAGAGCGGGACAAAACTTGGCTAATCCATCAGGGTTGTTACAAGGAGCTGTAATGATGCTTAACCATTTAGGACAAAATACCATTGCCACCAAAGTACACAATGCTTGGTTGAAAACCTTAGAAGATGGCATACATACCTACGATATTTTTAAAGAAGGGAGTAGTATTCAAAAAGTGGGTACCAAAGAGTTTGCTCAAGCAGTAATATCTAACTTAGGTCAGAAACCAAAAACGTTACCAGCTGTTAATTACGAAAATGGGCAACCACTAAATCTTCCAAAATACAAAAAACGACCACAAGCTAAGAAAGAACTTATTGGTCATGATGTTTTTGTTCATTGGAATGGAACTGATGCAAATGAATTGGCCGCTAAGATGAATAAAATTGGAACTTCCAATTTGAAACTAAGCATGATAACCAATCGTGGAATCAAAGTTTGGCCAGAAGGTTTTTCACAAACATTTTGCACCGACCATTGGCGTTGTAGATTTAAAACTGCAGAAGGAAATACGATAAATAAAGAAGAAATAATAGCACTTCTTCAACAGTGTATTCAAAATGAAATCGATACTATTAAAACAGAAAATCTATATCAGTTCGATGGTAAAATGGCATTTTCATTAGGACAAGGACAATAAATAAAACTATTATGGAACTACAATTATTAAATGATACTTTTTCGACTAATGAATCGATTGAAATTATAAATCAATTATTTCAAGTAAAAATTAAGTTTCACGAGGATAAAATTAAAATATCTCATAATGAAGAAGATGTAAAAATGAGAGAACAAAAAATTAAATTTTTGCAAAATGAATTAGCCGCTGCAAGGCAATTCATTAGTACACAATCGGGGTATATTTCGCTAAGTAGTCAAATAATTTTATAAAAAATGGATACATATCAGTTTAAGTTAATAGAAGGTAATTTTTCATCTCAGGATGCAAAAACAGTTTTAATGTCAGTAATAAATAGTAAAATCAATTTTCATAACCTTAATGCCTTTAGTGAATTTGTTAAAAACAATGAAGATTGTGAAATATCAAAACGAAGAATATCAGTATTATCATCATCTATTAAAGATATCAACAAGCTTCTTGAAGAAAGTGAACGAAATGGAAAGAGATTAAAAATTAATGGTGACATTACCATAGAGTTCATATAACGTATTAGATTTGGATATTTTCAAAGGAAGAAGATTAGTCATTGCGACAAAACACAAGAAGGAAAGTGTTATTGCTCCTTTATTAGAAGAACATTTAGGAGTGCAATGTTTTGTCCCAAAAGATTTTGATACCGATGAATTAGGAACGTTTAGTGGTGAAATTGAAAGAAAAGATGGACCAATAGCAACGGCAAGAAAAAAATGTCTTCAAGCAATGGAAATAACCAATTGTGATTTAGGCATCGCCAGCGAAGGTTCATTTGGTCCGCATCCAACAATCTTTATGGCACATGCCGATGATGAGTTCTTACTTTTTATTGATAAGAAAAATAATTTAGAAATAATAGTGCGAGAGTTAAGTCTTGATACTAACTTTAATGCAGCAACTACAAGTAGTTTTCAAAATTTGGTTGATTTAGTAAAAAACGTTGGATTCCCAGAACACGCAGTGATTTTAAAAATTACTGATAAAGAAGTTACTTCTGTTGTAAAAGGAATTCAATCATGGGAGTTATTAGAAGAGAGTTTTCATACGCTCTCGGCTAGTAATTCCCAAGTTGCTGCAGAAACCGATATGCGTGCCCTGTATAACCCAACACGTATGAAGGTCATTGAAAAAGCTGCCCAAAAACTTGTAGAAAAAATAAAAAATCGTTGCCCAGAATGCCATACACCTGGGTTTGGTGTTGTAAATACTAAATCGGGTTTACCCTGCGAATGGTGTGGTTTGCCAACAAATTCTACAAAATCACATATTTATCAATGTCAAAAATGTAATTTTGAACTGGAAAAACTATTTCCAAATGATAAAAAAACAGAAGATCCGATGTACTGTGATCGTTGTAATCCTTGAAAGATGACAGAACAAATTAAGAAAGCTTCGAAATTGTTAAAAGCTGGAAATGTGGTGGCCATACCAACAGAAACGGTTTACGGTTTAGCTGCTAATGTTTTTGATGAAAAGGCAGTAAAAAAAATATTTGAAATAAAAGGCAGGCCATTATTCAACCCGTTAATTGTTCATATTAAATCGATTGAAGATTTACAAAATGTAGCAACAAATATTCCTCCTAAAGCTTGGATTTTGGCTAACTATTTTTGGCCTGGTCCGTTAACATTAGTGTTGCCAAAGAAAAAAACTATACCCTATGTTGTTACCGCAGGAAAGGAAACAGTTGGTGTTCGTATTCCTTCACACCCAGTTGCTTTGGCACTTTTGGAAGAAGTCGATTTTCCTTTAGCAGCTCCAAGTGCCAATCCTTTTGGATATATTAGCCCTACTAATGCAGCCCATGTTCAAAAACAATTGGGAACAAAAATTCCCTTTATACTTGATGGAGGAAATTGCGAAAAAGGAATTGAATCTACCATCATTGGCTTTGAAAATGATGAGCCTGTTTTATACAGAGTTGGTGCTATTTCTAAAGAAGCTATAGAAAAATGTGTTGGTCGAATTGGTAGTAAAACAAAAGCTGCGACAACACCCGAAGCACCGGGAATGTTGAGCAAACATTATTCTCCAAAAACACCATTTATGGTTTCAGAGAGTATTATTTCTGATATTGAAAAATATAAAAATCAAGGAGTAGGATTTGTTATTTTTTCTAATGGAATAGATGAAACTTCAGAAAAATTTATCCATTTAACAAAAACTGAAAGTTTGGATGAGGCAGCTCAAAATTTATATGCCGCTATGCACCAACTTGATGCACAAGGATTTGACTTCATCATAGCTGAAAAATTTCCAGAAACTGGCATTGGCATCAGTTTAAACGATAGATTATTCAGAGCTCAAGAAGCAGAATTCGATATAGAAATACAGAAAGAATTAAAAAATCCAAATAACTCCTAATGAATTTAGATTTACTTTTAGATAATTTAACAAATCCAGCGCTTTTATTTTTTCTTTTGGGAATTATTGCCGTTCAATTAAAGAGCGATTTAGAAATACCGCCAAACTCTTCAAAATTTATTTCGCTCTATCTTTTGTTTTCCATCGGATTTAAAGGTGGTCAAGAGTTAGCCCATAGTCACTTTAATTTAGAAATTATATGGTCAGCACTCTTTGGAATTTTGATTGCCGTCGTGATTCCGTTTTATAGTTTTTTTATTTTGAAAAGGAAATTTAGTTTTGAAAACGCAGGTGCCATAGCTGCTGCCTATGGTTCGGTAAGTGCTGTAACTTTTGTAACTGCAGTTTCATTTTTAGAAATTCAAAAATATACATTTAGTGGACACATGGTTGCCATCATGGCTTTGATGGAAGCGCCAGCAATTATTGTTGCTGTAATATTAATGCGATTATACAATAAAAAAGAGACTAATTCTACTAACCTTTCATCAGTTATAAAACATTCGTTAACTAATGGAAGCGTTTTATTAATACTCGGCAGTTTAGTCATTGGTTTTTTAGCAAGCGATCAACAAGCTATGGGAATTAAACCATTCACTACGGATATTTTCAAAGGTTTTCTTGCGATTTTCTTATTAGACATGGGAGTTGTAAGTGGAAAAAAGTTGGATGTTTTTTTTAAAAGCGGTTGGTTTCCTGTATTATTTGCATTGATAATTCCATTACTAAATGGTGCGTCTATAGCCTATTTAAGTCAGCTAGTTACATCTAATGTTGGAAACCGATTTATGTTTTCCATATTAGCTGCAAGTGCCTCCTATATTGCAGTTCCAGCAGCAATGAAAATAGTAGCTCCAAAAGCAAATCCGGGTTTGTTTTTACCGATGGCATTAGCTATTACATTCCCGTTCAATATCACTTTTGGAATGCCAATATACCTTAGTATAATACTTTGTTGTTAAAGAAAATTAATTAGAAAATTTCAAGCGATACACTTCATCAAGCTCATCATTGGAACTCATATTCACCCCTAAATCAGTAACATAACCTGAATTTAATCCATAAGTCCAACCATGAAGTGTTAAATCTTGACCGTTGCGCCATGCACCTTGAACAATTGAGGTTTTAGCCAAGTCAAAAACTTGTTCTTGCGCATTTATTTCAACAAATTTATTAAATCTATCCTCTTCATTTTCAAACGAGTTTAGATACTCTTCGTGCAAACGATATACATCTTTTATGTGACGAATCCAGTTGTCTATCAATCCTATAGATTGATTTCCCATAGCTGCTTTTACCCCACCACAACCATAATGTCCACAAACAATCACATGTTTTACTTTCAAAACATTCACTGCATAATCCAAAACGCTTAGCATATTCATATCAGAATGAACTACCATATTTGCAATATTTCTATGAACAAAAACTTCACCTGGTTTTGCTCCAATAATTTCATTGGCTGGTACTCGACTATCAGAACATCCTATCCATAGCAAAGGAGGTTGTTGCCCTTTGGCTAAATCTTTGAAATAATCTTTATCAATAGCAACTTGATCTTCAACCCATTTTTTATTGTTGTCAAGTATTTTTTTATAAAATTCAGCACTCATAGTTTGTCTTCTTTAAAAATTATTTCTTTATTTTCTATAACTTCCATTTTCCGTTTCATAACATTATAGCGATGCTCTATAGTTACTTTATTTTTATAACCATCACTATTTTCTATGTCATAAGCATCTTTAAACCCGACCAATTTAGTACTAATATTTAATTCTTTTGATTTTATTTTTTTGAACTCCTTAATTAAATCCAACACATCATGAGCAATATAGTCAGTATCCGTTGCATTGATAACAACTTTTGAATTGGATGGAATTTTGTTTAACGTAGCTTTAATTGCCGCTTTATTTAAAAAAGATACTTCTTGAGCTAAATCAATATGAATAATATCGCCTTCTTGATATTCTTCTTTTCTAAAATTATAAGCACGTTTCATATTTCCTTTCAAAACAAAAATAATACTGATGATTATTCCCAGTGTTACCCCTTTTAATAAATCAGTAAAAACAACTCCAATAAATGTTGCCATAAACGGTATAAATTGATATTTACCTTTTTCCCAAAAATGTTTTATGATATTTGGATTTGCCAATTTATAACCCACTAATAATAAAACGGCCGCCAAAGTTGCCAACGGAATTTTATTTAATAATGATGGTATTGCCAATACACTAACCAATAATAAAATACCATGAATAATAGCAGACATTTTAGATTTTGCGCCAGCATTATTATTTGCCGAAGTTCTCACTACGACAGATGTCATTGGTAAACCACCTAAAAGTGCACTTAAAATATTTCCAATTCCTTGAGCTTTTAATTCTACATTAGTATCCGTATAACGTTTCTGAGCATCCATTCTATCGGCAGCTTCAATACAAAGTAAGGTTTCGATAGAAGCCACAACTGCAATCGTAAAAGCAACAATCCATACTTTACTGTTAGTGATAGCAGTAAAATCAGGTGTCACAAATATATTTTTAAGTTCTTCAAAAGTTTTTGGGACAGGTAAACTTACTAAATGTTCACTTGTAATTGCCAAGCTACTTCCGGATTGAATAAAAAATTCATTCAATAGAATTCCAACAATAACCGCTATTAAAGCAGCTGGAACCAATTTCATTTTCTTTAAAAAATCAACTTTTGTCCAAGCAATCAAAATTGATAGTGAAACTAAAGTAATGACAACCGAACCCAATTGAATATGATTGAAAACAGAAAACAACTCGGAGAATGTATTGAGACCGTCTTGTTGTAAAAATGATTCATCACCTTCAAAATCATTGTCATAACCAAAAGCATGCGGAATTTGTTTTAGGAAAATAATAACTCCTATACCTGCCAACATTCCTTCTATAACATTAGTTGGAAAGTAATTTGAAATGCTACCTGCTTTAATAAAACCAAGAGCCAGCTGAATTATACCTGCAATTAAAACCGCCAAAAGAAAAGAATTAAAAGAACCTAAATCTGTAATAGCCACTAATACTATAGCAGTTAAACCAGCAGCTGGTCCTGAAACACTTAAATGCGAATTACTCAAATAACCAACCACAATTCCACCAACAACACCAGAAATAATTCCAGCAAATAGTGGTGCTCCAGAAGCTAAAGCGATGCCGAGACACAATGGTAATGCTACCAGGAATACGACTAAACCTGAAGCAAAATCAGATTTAAGATTAGCAAAGATGCTTGTGTTTTTTGTCATAATAGTAGTGTTTTGAAAAAATTAGAATAAATATTCATTCCAAGGTTGTAAAAATATCATTATTTTTTAAAAAATAGTGATTAGAGTAATACAAAAAGAAAAATAACTAAAAGTCGATTTGAATACCATTAAAAATGACTATCTAATTCCAGAAAAAAAATCATTTAACATTAGTATAAACCAAAAATGTCATAAATTAATCTTATTGTTTTTATATTTACATCAAATTAAATTATAATGACAATTACACAACTTAAATATGTCTTAGCAGTAGCCGAACATAAAAACTTTACCCTTGCAGCTGAAAAATGCTTTGTTACACAACCCACATTAAGCATGCAAATACAAAAAATAGAAGAAGAACTCGGTATTCAAATATTTGATCGAACTAAAAAACCAATTCAACTCACCGAAATTGGTCAAAAAATAGTAAACCAATCCAAGAATATTGTAAACGAAGCCGATAGAATTCAGGACATAGTTGACCAACAAAAAGGGTTTATTGGCGGTGAGTTTCGATTAGCAATTATTCCAACAGTGATGCCTACCTTATTGCCAATGTTTTTGAATAATTTTATTAAAAAGTATCCAAAAGTTAAACTCATCATAGAAGAATTGAACACTTCTGAGATTATTACAAGATTAAAAAATGGTCACTTAGATGCCGCTATTGCAGTTACACCTTTGGAAGACGAAAAAATAAAGGAAGTTGTTTTGTATTTTGAACCATTTGTGGCTTACATTCCATCCAATCATCAATCATTCAGTAAAAAAGAAATTGAAGTGTCAGATTTGAATATAAATGAAATTCTATTACTTCAAGATGGCCATTGTTTTAGAGATGGTATTTTGAATTTATGTAAAAATCTAAATTCAGAGGATAAAAATCATTTTCAAATAGAAAGTGGTAGTTTTGAAACACTCATCAAATTAGCCGATGAAGGATTAGGCACTACACTTCTTCCCTATTTACATACTTTAGATTTGAATGAAAAAGACCAACTGAAATTAAAACATTTTGTGGAACCAAAACCAGCAAGAGAAGTGAGTTTAATTTATCCTAAAAACGAATTGAAAATTCATATTATTGATGCTTTGAGGTCAACTATAGCAGGAGTTATTAAAGGAGCAATTACTTTTCAAAATGTTCAAATCATTAGTCCACTTCAAAAAAAATAAGGAGCTTTTGCACCAACTCCTTATTTCTTTCTGCTAACTAACTACAGATAAACATTGTTTTAATTCTGGATGCTCATTCGTAAAGAACTGCAACCATTTTTTCAATTGCTCTACTTCGTATGGCAATAAATTTCGCACTGCCTTTTTCAATTCTTTTGAAAAAAGAATTGGATCAAAGCTTACTCTTTCGAGTACCGATTTGGTATAATCGTAAATCATTCTAGGCATAATTTTTAAGATTTGGGGTTATCTTATTGTAAGAACGTTTAGTAAAAATAAAATAAAAAAATAATTATTACAACATTTTTTCTTATTAAAATACGTTTAAAACCTTTTTATATCGATGAAATGCATTTTTTAAATAAATTAATAAGTATAATATTACTAAAATGATTACGGTAAAATAAAAAAGGAACCATTTAAGTTCCTTTAGTTTTTTTAATTGTTAATTCGGATGACACAGTGTTTCAGCTCGGGCTTTTCAATAATATAACTCATCAGCCACTGCGTTAATTCTTCAAGTTCATAAGGTAACAAAACCTTGTAGGCCTTTTCAAGTTCTTTGCAAAATAAATTTGCGTCAAAACTTACTTTCTTCAACACTGATTTTGTGTGGTCTAGCATTGTTTTAGACATAAAAAAGTAAAAAATAATTAATTAAGAAATTAGATAAGAACGTTTATTGCTTTAACAAAAATAATAATATAATAAATAGTGAAATGAAATTAAAAGTTAAATATTATCAACAAAAATGTTAAATTTTTGAGAGTCCTTTAGTAGCGCGCAACATCTCTCTTTTACCGGGGGCACCGGGTAATTTTTCTACAGAAAAACCTGCAAGCAACATGGCGTTTTTAATTGATGTGCGACAAGCATAGGTTACCAAAATGCCATTTGGTCTTAAAGCATCATACATTTTTTGAAAAATAAGGTCCGACCACAATTCGGGTTGCACTCTAAAACCAAAAGCATCAAAATAGATCAAGTCAAAAGTATTTGTATCGGTAATGTCTTGAAAAAACTGTTGTCGTTTGGTAAAAGAAAAATGAGCCGTAAGTTGGTGTTCTTCTTCCCATGCTAAATGGTGCAAACTTTTAAAAATATCACTCTGATTTTCGGCCATCTGACTTATATAATTC
>NZ_JBKCVI010000031.1:0-11048 GCF_046317795.1 Flavobacterium sp.
GAGTTATATTACCAAATCCTTAAAAACCATTTCGGACAAAATCAACGAGACCAGTTTGAACCAAAAAAACGAGAAAATTGTCATTGAAGCCAATAGTAAAGAGATTAATTCCTTGATAAATGCCTACAACCAAATGGTGGATAAACTCGAAGATAGTGCCACAATGCTGGCTCAAAGTGAACGGGAACAAGCATGGCGTGAAATGGCAAAACAAGTGGCACATGAAATCAAAAATCCATTAACGCCGATGCGTTTGACGGTGCAGAGTTTTCAACGAAAATTTGATGCCAATGATCCCGAATTAAAACAAAAACTGAACGATTATTCTAAAACATTAATTCAGCAAATCGACACCATGAGTGCTGTGGCTTCGGCATTTTCCAACTTTGCTTCTATGCCAGCACAACAAAACGAAACGCTCAATGTAGTTCAAGTGGTAGAGCTCGCATTGGATATTTTTAACGAAGATTTTATTGTTTTCGAAAGTAATGAAGAAGAAATTATTTCAAAACTGGACCGAACACAATTGATCAGAATTATTACTAATTTAGTCAAAAATGCCATTCAATCTATTCCAGACGAGCAAGAAGAAAAACAAATTTTGGTATCTGTAAATGAAATGGATGACACCGTAATTATTTCCGTAAAAGACAATGGTATTGGCATTGAAACCGAAAATATTGATCATGTTTTTGAGCCAAAATTCACTACCAAAACTAGTGGAATGGGATTGGGTTTAGGAATTATAAAAAATATTATAGAAAATTACAAAGGAACTATTACTTTTGAAACTCAACTTGGAAAAGGTTCCACTTTCATTGTGTCGCTTCCTATTGTTAAATAAACACAGATTTCACAAATTGTCACAAATTATTTTACTCTAATTATCAAACCATGAACTTCGAAAACATACTCGTTACCATAGAAAACAATATTGGACAAATTACTATCAACCGTCCATCAAAGTTAAATGCCCTAAATGTTGCCACGATTCAAGAACTTCACAACGCTTTTAAAAATCTTGAAAGCAAGGAAGAAGTTTGCGTAATCATCATTACTGGCGAAGGCGAAAAAGCGTTTGTCGCTGGTGCAGACATTGCTGAATTTGCTCATTTTTCTGTTGAAGAAGGCGCACAATTAGCCGCACAAGGACAAGAATTATTGTTTGATTTTGTCGAAAATTTAAAAAAACCAGTTATCGCTGCGGTGAATGGTTTTGCTCTTGGTGGCGGATTAGAATTGGCAATGGCTTGTCATTTTCGTATTGCTTCGGAAAATGCAAAAATGGGACTGCCCGAAGTTTCTCTAGGTGTCATTCCTGGTTATGGTGGCACCCAGCGTTTACCTCAACTAATTGGAAAAGGGCGTGCCATGGAACTCATTATGACTGCAGGAATGATTGATGCTGAAACAGCTAAAAATTATGGCTTAGTAAATCATGTCGTACCACAATCAGAATTACTTGAATTTACAAAAAGTATTGCAATTAAAATTATCAGAAATTCACCAATGGCCATTAGCAAAGCCATAAAAGCTATCAATGCTAATTATAAAGATGGGGTCAATGGTTTTGAAACCGAAATAAAAAACTTTGGAAAATGCTTTGGCACCGAGGATTTTAAAGAAGGAACAACGGCTTTTTTAGAGAAAAGAAAAGCAGTTTTCAAGGGAAAATAATTTTAGTGTTCAGTATTCAGTCCCGAAGCTTCGGGATAGTTTTTAGTTAAAAAACCGCATTTAAAATATCATATAATTATATTTTTTTGATATTGTAATATCATATTATTGTATATTTGCACACTAAAAAGTATATAATGATACCTAGATTTCATCAACAAGAAATAGATTCGTTTCTTTTTAAAGGAAAAGCTATCCTAGTTTTTGGCGCAAGACAAGTAGGCAAAACGTCCTTGATAAAAAACACCATCAAAGACAATTCGTATCTGTGGTTAAACGGCGATGAACCCGACACGCAACTATTATTAGAAAATATTACGTCAGACAGGTTGAATGCATTGGTTGGCAACAATAAAATTCTAGTAATTGACGAAGCACAAATGATTTCCAATATTGGTTTGCTCATCAAACGGATGGTTGATAATTTTCCCGAAATACAAATAATTGCTTCTGGAAGTAGTGCTTTTGAGTTGGCAGATAAAACCAAAGAAAGTATGGTGGGAAGAAAAGAAGAGCTTCAGCTTTTTCCTCTTTGTTATAAAGAAATGGTCAATCATACTAATTTTATTAAAGAAACCCGCTTGGTGCCTCATCGTTTGGTTTATGGATATTATCCAGAAGTTGTTTCCAATCCTGGGAAAGAAGAAAATATTCTAAATGATTTGGTAGATGGATTTCTATACAAAGACATTTTGAATTTGGAAGGAATTAAAAAATCGTCCACATTGCAACGATTGGTTCATATGTTGGCATACCGAATTGGTTCCGAAATAAATTACGGTTCACTTGGTAATGATTTAGGAATTAATAGATTGACGGTTGAAAAATACATTGATATTCTCGAAAAAAACTTTATCGTTTTCAGCTTAAATGCCTTTAATAAAAACCAAGATAACGAACTCAAAAAAGGCAGAAAAATTTATTTTTGGGATGTTGGCTTACGAAATAGAATTGTGAAAAACTTCAATCCTATTGAACTTCGTGACGACATTGGTCCACTATGGGAAAATTTTATTATTAGTGAAAGAAAAAAGAAATTATCGTATGAGCAACAATTTAAGGACACCTATTTTTGGCGTAACACACAACAAGCTGAAATTGATTTTTTGGAAATAAAAAATAATGAAATTGATGCTTTTGAAATAAAATACAACCCGAATGTTAAAGTAAAATTCACTAAATCATTTACCGAAAAATACCATCCAAAAACAACTCAAGTCATTCATAAAGAGAATTTTTGGGATTACTTATTATAACTGAAAACTGCTACTGAAAACTGAACACTATTTTTCCCCTTCCCATTCGGCATAAAACTGCGAAAGAAAATTTTCCATGTATTTGTGCCGCGCTTGTGCAATTTTTTTGCCTGTTTCAGTATTCATTTTGTCTTTTAACAAAAGAAGTTTTTCATAGAAATGGTTAAGCGTTGGTGCCTCTGATTTTTTATATTCCTCTTTACTCATATTTAAGTTCGGAGCAATTGCTGGGTTATAAATTGCTCTGTTTTTAAACCCGCCATAGTTGAACGTTCTGGCTATTCCAATAGCGCCAATGGCATCTAAACGATCTGCATCCTGAACAATCTCAAGTTCTTTGGAAGAAAACTTTTGACCAAAATTACCGCCTTTAAATGATATGTTTTCTATAATATTGATAACATGATTAATGATTTCTTTATCAACATTTTCGCTTTCTAAAAAAGCTCTAGCTGCTTTTGGACCAACGGTTTCGTCTCCGTCATGAAACTTACTATCTGCTATATCGTGAAGTAAAGCACCAAGCTGAACAACATTCAAATCACAGTCTTCGTCTTTGGAAATTAAAAGTGCATTTTTATAAACGCGTTCAATATGAAACCAATCATGTCCGCCTTCGGCTTTATCCAATTTCTCTTTTACAAATGCTATAGTTCTATCTATCAATGTCATTTTTATTTGATAAAAAAATTCCAAATTCTACTACGTTTTGGAATTTGGAATTTTAGTTATTGGAATTTCTGTAAATTATCTTATCATAGCGGGTTCAACCCATTTGAAAATTTGAGATTCAACTGGAATTATCATTCTTTCTGACACTTTTGCCATTCTTGCCGGTAATTTCATTAAATAATCACGCGCTTTTTCAGCTTCATCGGACAATCCTGAAAGTTTATCAATTTCCCATTTCTCAATTAGCTTTTGCATAATATCAACATAATCTGAAGCGGTGTAGACACCAATTCGTTGGGCTGAGTCTGAAAAATTTAAAAACGCCGAACTTATTTTTTCGCCAGATTCTCTCAAGAATTGAGCCGGCATTACTATTTTTTGCTTCATCATATAGTTAAACGCCAATAGCATTTCACTTGGATCCACTTTAAAAATTTGAGTTACAAATTCGCTATACGCATGATGGTGACGCATTTCATCGCCAGCAATCATTTTGCATATTTTTGATAACTTTTTATCACCATACTCTTTTGCAATTTGTGAAACTCTGTTATGAGAAATATAGGTTGCTAATTCTTGAAAAGAAGTATAAACAAAGTTCTTGTATGGATCGCGACCAGTTCCTATATCAAATCCATCAGCAATTAGGTGTTGGGTGGTAATTTCTACTTCGCGCATGTTCACTCTGCCCGATAAATACAAGTATTTGTTCAATAAATCACCGTGACGATTTTCTTCACCTGTCCACTGACGTACCCATTTGCTCCATGCATTATTTTCTACTTGACCTACACCATCAACATCCATCAACCACGATTCGTAGGTTGGTAACGCTTCCTCAGTGATGGTGTCTCCAACTAGGGTAACCCAAAAATCGTAGGGTAAATCTTTGGCTATTTCGCGTAACTCTTTTACTTCTTCAAAGAAATTTTCCTCTTCAGAATTAGGTAAAAAATCCGATGGTTGCCATATTTTTTCAACTGGTATTAAAAACTCCTCCATGAAGCCTTCTACTTTGTTTTCTAGAAACTGCATGACTTCTAGGCGAATGTTATGTATTGACATTATATCTAATTATATTTTAATCGATTGGGTTACTGCTTTTTCTGTTTTGACAATTAATTCTTCGAAAGTAAATTCGCTTACTGGAATGGCTTCATGAATGATAAATTGCAAATGATTTCCTAAACCCATTGGAAACGCACCAAATTTAACCATTTTCCACGAATTATTAATAGTTATTGGCACAACAAATGCCGATGGTGCATATTTACAAAGAATTTTCAAACCGCTTTGAGCAAAATCTTTGGGTTTTCCATCTTTACTTCGAGTCCCTTCTGGGAAAATAACGGCGGAACGTTTGTGTTTTTCAATATATTCTGATAATCCTTTAATCATTGGAATGGCTTGTTTAGAATCTTTTCTATCGATGAGAATAGAACCGCCGTGACGAAGATTATACGAAACACTCGGAATGCCTTTGCCGAGTTCTATTTTGCTGACAAACTTGGCATGAAAGCGACGCAAATACCAAATAATTCCAATAATATCATACATGCTTTGATGATTGGAAACAAAAATTATCGGAGCGTTTTTAGGAATGGTATCTCTATTTTCAAAAGTATATCTTGTCCCTAAAATATTGGTGCATTTCACCAAAAAAAAGTTCAAATAATCGACACTTTTTTTATGTGCTTGATAGCCAAAAACATTAAAACAAAACCATTGTATAGGATGAAAAATGACTAATGTCAATCCGAAACATAGATAGTATAGAACTGAAATGGGATACGAAATAAATTTTTCCATCGTATAAAAATAGAGTGTAAAAATAGAAAATATATTTGTCTTATAGATTGTTTATAATTCTTATAAATCTATATGTGTTCACATTAAAAAAAGCATTATTTTTATGCCACTAAATTTTAAAAAAAAATGAGTTCAGAAAAAGAAGCCAAATTAAAAGCATTACAATTAACGCTTGATAAATTAGACAAAGCTTACGGAAAAGGAACCGTAATGAAAATGGGTGATAAAGCAGTAGAAGAAGTGGAAGTAATTCCTTCTGGTTCGCTTGGTCTAGATTTAGCATTGGGCGTAAATGGGTATCCAAGAGGAAGAGTTATCGAAATATATGGTCCAGAATCATCTGGTAAAACAACCTTAACCTTACACGCCATTGCCGAAGCGCAAAAAGCAGGCGGAATTGCAGCGTTTATTGATGCCGAGCATGCTTTTGATAGGAATTATGCCGAAAAATTGGGTGTAGATATTGAAAATCTAATCATTTCACAACCTGATAATGGTGAACAAGCTTTGGAAATTGCTGAAAATTTAATTCGTTCCGGCGCAATAGATATTGTAGTTATTGACTCGGTTGCTGCCTTAACCCCAAAAAGCGAAATTGAAGGCGAAATGGGTGATTCAAAAATGGGATTACACGCTCGTTTGATGTCTCAAGCATTGAGAAAATTAACAGGAACCATTAGCAAAACACATTGTACCGTATTCTTTATCAATCAATTGAGAGAAAAAATTGGGGTAATGTTCGGCAATCCTGAAACGACAACGGGAGGAAACGCATTAAAATTCTATGCTTCAGTTCGATTGGATATTCGTCGATCTTCTCAAATTAAAGACGGAGAAAATGTAATAGGAAATAGAACGAAAGTGAAAGTAGTAAAAAACAAAGTAGCGCCACCTTTTAAAACTGCCGAATTCGATATTATGTATGGCGAAGGTGTTTCAAAAACAGGTGAAATTCTTGATTTAGCTGTTGAGTTTGAAATTATAAAAAAAGCAGGCTCTTGGTTCAGTTATGGCGATACCAAGCTAGGTCAAGGAAGAGATGCCGTGAAAGTTTTAATAAAAGACAATCCTGAATTGGCTGACGAATTGGAACAAAAAATAAAAGATCTCATTAAAGAGAATAATGCATAAAACTAAAATCCGTCTCGTTAAAAAATAACTAGACGTTTTTTTTATTACCTGAACGCAACCTTTTAAAATAAATTGTATCTAAACAACAAAATCATATTTAAATTATGAAAAAAATAATTACAATTTTAACACTGTTTTTTTTGTTCAACTCTTGTTCTGTGGACTCTGGTCCAAATTATTTATATGAAGTATTGCCTACAGAAAGTGTTGATATTCCAGCTGAATTTACTTTGGGAGGAATATATCCCATTACGATTCGTTATAACAGACCTACAAGTTGCCACTATTTTAATGGTTTGTATTATGATAAACATTTAAACATAAGAACAATTGCTATTGAAAGTGCTGTTGAACAAAGAGATAATTGCCAAGACTTGGATGCTGCCGCCGCTGCCGATGAATATACTTTTAATTTTGAGGTTACTAGTAATGGTACGTATCATTTCAAATTCTGGCAAGGCAAAGATGATCAAGGAAATGATATTTTTCTGGAATATGAAGTGCCTGTAAATTAATTACAATCTTTTTTTGAAAATTGGATATAAAACAACTCATTAATGATTGTCAGAAGAATGATAGAAAAGCACAAGAACAGCTGTATCGATTATACTCGCCAAAACTGTTTGCTGTTTGCTTAAAGTATTCACGCAATTATACTGAGGCACAAGACAATTTGCAAGATGGGTTTTTAATTATATTTAAAAAAATTGAACAATACTCTTTTAAAGGTTCTTTTGATGGTTGGTTGAAAAGAGTAATGATTAACCATGTTTTACAACAATATAGGCAGGAAACTTTTTTAAGTTTAGTTAAAGAAGATGTTCCCGATGACGAAGAAATTGAAATAGATGACGAAGATATTTCATTAGAGTATTTACTAAAAATTATTCAAGAATTGCCAAATCAATACCGTTTAGTTTTTAATTTATATGTGCTTGATGGCTATTCTCACCAAGAAATTGCAGAAATGCTAACCATAAACCTTGGAACATCAAAATCTAACTTGGCTAGGGCCAAGATGATTTTAAGAGAAAAAATAGAACTATTTAAAAATAAAGAATTCAAAACACTTCCTTCTGCAAAATGAACGAAAGAAAAAACATAGAACGTATTTTTCAAGAAAAATTCAAAGATTTTGAAGTAAATCCCGCTGAAGAAGTCTGGGGAAATATTGAAAAAAAACTCGATGAAAAAAAACGAAGAAGAATTATTCCTTTTTGGTGGAAACTATCTGGAGTTGCTGCCGTATTTTTTATTGGTTTTTTTGTTTCCAAATCTTTTTTTATTGCACCTAATTCTACCGAAAATCCAACTGTAACCGACATAAATTCAAATCAGCAAAAGACAACAAAAACTAACCCTATATCTGTTGAAAAGCTTCGAGAAAGTAATTCAAATACTAGTTCATCAACCGATGCTGTTGTTACAAATTCTTCAGAAAAAAATAGTACTGGCAAAAATCTTCGAGAAAGTAATTCAAATAATAGTTCTTCATCGGATGCTGTAGTTTCAAATTCGAAAGAAAAAAAGGACAACACTGAAAATAGCACTAAACCAAATTTTATTCCAAACACATCAAATAATGCGATTGCAGGAGGAAAATTTGAAAAACAAAATTCCAATAAAAACAAATCTAATGGAAAGAATACCAAATCGTTGCTAGATGAAAAAATGATATATAAATCTGAGAATGAAATTGCTATAAACAAAGAAAATGAATCTGGTTTGTCTTCTATAAAAGACACAAAATCAGTTAGTAATCTAGACGAAAAGGCAAAGCAAATTATTCCATCAGAAGGCGTTGTAAACAATTCAAAAAATATAAAGCTTGATGAATTAAAAAATAATAACTCCATAACTGCTACTACTGAAGTTGAGAAAAAAACTAACGATTCTGTTATAAAAAACAGCGTTGTTACCAATGCGTTGGAAGAATTGCTAAATGAAAAAGAAAGCAAAACAAAGCAGGAAGCTAAAGTAAATAGGTGGCAACTTACTTCAAATGTTGCCCCTATTTTCTTGGGTTCAACTTCAAATGGTTCGGCCATAGACCCCGAACTTAATAACAATTCCAAAACTTATAATACCAGTGTTGGCTTTGGTCTTGGAGTGAGTTATAATGCTACTTCAAAATTATCCGTTAGAACAGGATTAAACAAAGTCAATATGAGTTACAACACCAATGATATTATGTTCTTTGCAAGTATAGAATCTCGAGGGTTAAAAAATGTATCTCCAACTCGTTCAAGTGCAATGATGGAAATACATAGTATGGTTTCCAGTAATAATTCTGTTGGTTCAACATCAGAAAACGGAATGTTACCTTTTGAAAGTGCTCTTGTACAACAAAACACTGGTTATCTAAATCAAGAAATTGGCTACCTAGAAATGCCATTGGAAATGACTTATGCGCTAATTGATAAAAAATTTGGGTTGAAGGTAATTGGTGGTTTTAGTACGTTGCTACTTCAAGAAAATGCCATTACTGTAGTTTCTGATAATAATTCGATGCTTCTAGGAGAAGCCAATAATTTGAATAATATTCATTTTAGTACCAATCTTGGAATAGGAATAAAATATGGTTTTATGAAATCTTTTGAGTTTAATGTTGAACCAATGGTAAAATATCAGTTAAATACTTTCAGCACAAATGGAGGCGATTTCAAACCCTATTTTTTTGGAATCTACAGTGGCGTTAGTTATAAGTTTTAGTTTTGTTAAGGGGTTATTAAAATTAGTTAATTGTTGTTATTGCTTCCGAGTAATAACTGAAAAGAGTTCCAAATTTGGAACTCTTTTTAGTTTATGTCATTTTCTAATTCATTCAAAATTACATTACGCACTGTTTCTTTAACCGTTTTTTTATACTCCGGATTTTGATTTTTTGTTTCAAAAAAACGATGCACTTTAACCCTCATCAATCCGGGACTTCCACTGAAAAAAGTATACGAAAAAAGTCTTTTGTTATCATAAAAAGTCATTGGAACAATTGGAATTTCATGTTCTACTGCCAAACGAAAAGCGCCATCTTTGAAACTGTCCAAAACAATACTTTCTTCGGGAACGCCGCCTTCTGGAAAAATACAAATACTCAATCCTTGATTTAATCTTTTCTGAGCGCGTTCAAAAACTTGCATTCTGCTTTTTGAATTGCTTCGGTCCACCAAAATACACGTTCGTTTATAGAAAAATCCAAACAGTGGAATTTTGGCTAATTCTTTTTTTCCCACAAAAACAAAAGGGTTTTTTGTTATGGAAAGCATCAACATGATATCAGCCATCGAAGTATGATTGGCAACAAACATGTAGCTTTTGCCTTCTTCTGGTTCCTGTTCAAAATTAACTTTAGTTCTAAAACCCATTCCAAACAAAATAAATTTTGCCCAAATTCTTGCCATCACAAAAAAATAGGGATACCATTTTTCTTTAAGAATCGAAATAAATAGAAAAGGAAACATGACAATGATAGGAATCGCCATCAAAATGTAAAACCAAACACGATAAAGTGTCCAAAAAACAATTTTCAATGCTCTCATGTTGTCAAATGTACTAAAAGGTATGCAATTTTTAATACAAAGCGTTAACTTTGAAGTTTAAACCACAGAGTTCAAAATTAACCATATAAGGCATATAAGTTTTCAAAGTAAAAAAAAACACTAATACTTATATGTCCTTTTTTAACTTATATGGTAATTTTTTTTTATTTTAGGAAAATTTAATTGAAAATAGAGTATAAAGAATTGTAAATAACTTATAAAAACTTTGCAAACTTTGCGAAAAACTTTGCAAACTTTGCGGTAAATTAAAAATCAATACTGAAACTCTGAAATGAATTCAGAGAAATTAAATTTAGCATTTTATGTCAAAAATACTAACTGGAATTCAAAGTACAGGAACACCACATTTAGGAAATTTACTGGGTGCGATTTTGCCAGCTATCGAACTGTCTGAAAACCCAAAGAATGAATCTTTCCTTTTTATTGCAGATATGCATTCGATTACTCAAATAAAAAACGGAAATGAACTGCGTCAAAACACCTACAGTACCGCAGCTGTTTGGTTGGCGTGTGGTTTGGATATCAATAAAGTTGTTTTTTACCGCCAATCCGATGTGCCACAAACTGCCGAATTATCTTGGTATTTAAGTTGCTTTTTCCCATTTCAAAGATTAACGTTGGCTCATTCTTTCAAAGATAAAGCCGATAGATTAGAAGATGTCAATGCAGGTTTATTTTCCTATCCCATATTAATGGCTGCCGATATTTTACTGTATGATGCCAATTTTGTCCCCGTAGGAAAAGACCAAATGCAACACATCGAAATTACCCGTGATGTGGCTTCGCGTTTCAATCATCAAATGGGAGAAACTTTTGTACTTCCCGAAGGAAAAGTGCAGGAAGAAACGATGTATGTTCCCGGGACAGACGGTTTAAAGATGAGTAAATCTCGTGGTAACATCATCAATATTTTCCTAGAAGATAAAGCGTTGCGTAAGCAAATCAT
>NZ_JBKCVI010000032.1:0-23923 GCF_046317795.1 Flavobacterium sp.
TAAAATCCTTGAAAAAAACAAAGCTTCATTAGAAAAAACGTTGTTTGAAACCAATGAAACTTTCAAAAACGGTTTGATTGAGGAAGAAAATGTAGAGCAACTTCAAATCACGCTAACTTCTATCAACAGCACACTTAATTAAAACAATAGATTATTATAATTGGCATACAAAATATTAAAAATAATTTTGGGAATTAACATTGATGCCGAATTAAAATTAACAGAAACTTTAGATAATTTAACGATATCTAATTTGGATTTGTCATTTTCTAAGAACGAATTTGTTGTTACAGACAATATAAACTATAAAATGGCAATGAATTTTCAAGAGCAAAGAGAACTTGAATATAAACTTGAAAAAAGCAAAGCTTTGCCATCCTTAGCAGCAAATTTAAACTTTGGCTATAATGCTTTCAATGATGGATTTGGATTTTTTGAAGCAAATCAAAACTGGTTTAATTATTCAAACATGGGTGTCAGTTTAAACGTTCCCATTTTTAGTAGTTTAGCCCGAAGTTCTAGAACACAACAAGCTAAAATAGCATTTGATCAAGCCAAAACGCAATTGACAGAAACAGAACAAAAATTAAAGCTACAATTTGAAAAAGCCAAAAGTGAGTACGAATACAGTATCGAACAATATACTACTTCCAAAAATAGTTTGAGTTTAGCAGAAAGAATAGAAAACAAACAACAAATAAAATTTAAAGAAGGTCTTTCCTCTAGTTTTGATTTTACCGAAGCGCAACAACAATTGTACTCAAAACAACAAGATTACCTTCAATCTATGGTTGATATTATAAACAAAAAAGCATCATTAGAAAAAATAGTAAACAAAAACTAAACATCAAAATGAAATCGAAGATTCACGAATTATATAAAACAAAAATCATGAGTAAAAAAATTATAATCATTGCCATTTTATCTTTGTCAATATTTTCTTGTGCTAACAAGGAGAATTCCAACATTGACCAATTAATAAGTTCCAAAAACGTAAAAGGATTACAAGAACGAAAAGCAACGCTTCAAGCCGATATTGCTAAAATTGAAGGTGCTTTGGCTACTTTGGACATAAAAAAAGAAGAAGCGTTAGTAGAGGTTTCTACTGTAAAAGACACGCTATTCAATCATTATCTTGAAGTTCAAGGCAATGTGGATACCAAAGAAAATATTTTGGTACAACCCGAATTTAGCGGAACATTAACCTCATTAAATGCAAAAGCTGGGCAAAAAGTTTCCAAAGGACAAATTCTTGGTAAAATTGATGATGGTGGTTTGAGCCAACAATTGGCAAGTTTAGAAAATCAATATGCGCTAGCCAAAACCACTTATGAAAGACAAAAAAATCTATGGGATAAAAAAATTGGTTCCGAAATTCAATTTCTTCAAGCGCAAACTCAAATGGTAGCAGCTCAAAAAGGCGTTGCTCAAATGAAAGCTCAATTGGCAAAAACGGTTATTCGTGCTCCGTTCTCAGGCACTATAGATGAAGTTTTTGTTGAAAAAGGTCAAGTAGTTGCACCAAGTGCTGAAGGACTAATGCGAATAGTAAATTTGGGAAGTATGTACGTGTCAACCTCGGTTCCAGAAACGTATATTGGCAAGCTAAAAGTAGGCGATCAAGTGGATGTTTTTCTTTCCTCTTTAAACAAAACCTATAAAGGAAAAGTGCGTCAAGTGGGGAATTTTATCAATCCCAACAACCGAAGTTTTGGTATTGAAGTGAGTTTGCCAAACCCTGATAATTTATTGCGCCCCAACCAAGTAGCCAAATTAAAAATTATTGATTATACCAATAATAAAGCCATAGTAGTTCCTACCAATGTTGTTCAAGAAGATGGTGAAGGAAATAAATTTATTTACACAGTTGAAGGAAGCAATGGCAAAACAGGTACTGCCAAAAAAGTTAAAGTAACCCTAGGAAAATCATCAAATAATGTAACCGAAATTGTAAGTGGTTTAGCCGCCGAAGATATTATTGTAACCGATGGTGTAAACAGTATTTCGGAAGGAATGAAATTGAATTTTTAAAAAGTTTATGGTTTGTTGTTTATGGTTTATAGTCTAACCTTAACAACAAACTACAAACACTAAACTATAAACAAATACTATGTCACATCAAAATAAAGAATTTGGAATTTCCAGTTGGGCGATAGAAAATCGTGTAACCGTATATATTTTTACACTATTAGTTACCATTACAGGTCTGATAGCTTATACCACAATGCCTCGTGAAGATTTTCCGGAAATTATTGAGAATAAAGTATATATCTCGTCCGTTTTTCCAGGAAATTCAGCCGAAGATGTAGAAAAATTAATTATCAAACCTCTCGAAAAAGAAATCAAAAACATCAGTGGCGTTGAAAAAGTTACGGCAAGTTCCTTTCAAGATTATGGAATGATCATCGCCGAGTTTAGTGATAAAGTTTCTATTGAAGAAGCCAAAACCAAAATCAAAGACAAAGTTGATATTGTAAAAGCCGATACCGATTGGCCCAACTTAGACAACGGTAGCAAAGTAGAACCAAGTGTTTTCGAACTCAACATTTCGGAAGAAGTGCCTATTTTAAACATCAATTTGAAAGGAAATTACACCACACAACAACTCAAAAAATACGGCGAAAAACTACAAGATGATATTGAAGAAATTCCCGAAGTAAAGAAAGTTGATATTCTTGGCGTGGACGACAAAGAAGTAGAAATTGCGGTTGATATATTTAAAATGACTGCAGCACAAGTATCATTTGATGATATTCAAAATGCGGTGAAATATGAAAACATGACGCTTTCGGGCGGAAATTTAATTTCCCAAGGATCAAGAAACAACATCCGAATTGTGGGTGAAATCAAAGACCCAAAAGAGTTAGAAAATATTATTGTAAAACACAATAACGGAACTGTTTATCTGAAAGATATTGCTGTAGTTTCTTTTAAAGAAAAAGAAAAAACTACTTATGCTCGGGAGAAAGGCAAAGAAGTGGTGATGCTAAACGTCAAAAAACGTTCGGGTCAAAACATGATTTCTGCCATTGAACAAGTGAAAGAAAAACTCAAATTGGCAAACGAAAATTACTTGCCAAAAGATTTACAAGTCGAATTGACCAACGACCAATCTTCTCGAGTAGAGCACCAAGTAGATGAATTATCCAATCACATTATCTGCGGAATTGTTTTGGTAATGATTGTTCTGATGTTTACCATGGGATTGAGAAACTCACTGTTTGTTGGCGCTGCCATTCCGCTTTCGATGATGATTGCGTTCACCATTCTTTCCGCTTTTGGATTAACCCTAAACACGATGGTACTTTTCGGGTTGGTAATGGGATTAGGATTATTGGTGGACGACGGAATTGTAGTAGTCGATAATGTTTTTGCCAATATGAAAAAAGGAATGCCACGAGTGCAAGCTTCCAAAGTGGGAATTGGCGAAATTGCTTGGCCTGTAATTTCCTCAACGGCAACCACTTTAATGGCGTTTTTACCGTTTGCTCTTTGGCCTGGCACTATGGGTAAATTTATGATTTATTTCCCCATAACGTTATCGGTAACTTTAACGGCATCTTTATTTGTGGCAATGGTTGTAAACGCTGCTATGACTGGTGGTTCGATGGATATTGAGGATAGAAATGTAACCAATAAATCAGCAAAAATATACACAATTATCTTGGTAATTATCGGAATTGTATTTGTCATTATTGGAAATTTAGATCACTCCAAATTTGCTAGAGGGATTGGTCATTTTGCATTAATTTCATTAGGGTTAATGTGGTTATACAAATGGAAAATGTACCAATGGACTCAAGATTTTCAACATAGCTTTTTTCCGAGATTAGAAGAAAAATACAAACGGTTTTTAAGTAAAATTTTAGTTGGGAAAAACGCCTGGTTGGCTCTTATTGGCATAATAGGAATGCTGTTTTTATCCGTTGGACTTTTAAACGTTTTCCCAAGAAAAGTCTTGTTTTTCCCAGAAAATATTCCCAATCAAGTGATTACTTATATTGAATATCCCCAAGGAACCGATATAGAAAAAACAAACAAAGCCACTTATTTTGTTGAAAAACAGGTAATCGAGATAATGAAAAAATATATCGATCCTAAAACAGAGGATAATTATTTGGCTGAAAGCATTGTTTCTCAAGTAGGTGTTGGTGCCGGAAATCCAAATGTGGATGCAGGTTCTGCCAATGAAACCCCTTTTAAAGGAAAAGTAACGGTCAATTTCGCTGAATTCAAATTTAGAAGAGGAGTTAATACTTCGGATGTTTTGGACGAAATTAGAGCTCGTGTAAAAGGAATTGCTGGAGCAACAGTAACCGTCGAAAAAGATGCTAATGGTCCGCCAGCAGGTTATCCAATTAGTATTCAATTAACGGGCTACGCTGGAGTTGATTATGATGTGATGCTCAAAGAAGCTGATAAAATGATTGCCTTTGTAGATTCTAAAAATATACCAGGAATTGAACGACTGAATGTGGATGTCAACAAAGAAAGTCCAGAGCTTGAAGTAAAAGTTGATAGAGTCAATGCTGGAAGTCTTGGTGTTTCTACAGGACAATTAGGTTTCAATTTGCGTCGTTCGGTGTATGGTCAAGAAATATCTACTTTCAAGGAAGGCGATGATGATTATAATATTGTCGTTCGAATGCAAGAGGACCAACGAAAAAACGAAAACATACTTTTCAATCAATCGTTGACTTTTAGAAACCAAACCAACGGTCAAATGATGCAAGTGCCTATTTCTGCAGTATCTGAAACCGAAAAAACATACACCTATAACCAAATCAAAAGAAAGGACTACAAACGAATAATGACTATTTATTCCAATGTATTGACAGGTTATAATGGTGATGAAATTACCAAGCAAATTGGTGCTGAATTGAAATCCTATCAATTGCCCAAAGGAATTACCTATTCGTTCTCTGGTGTGCAAGAAGAACAAGGCAAAAAC
Organism: Flavobacterium sp.; assembly: GCF_046317795.1. Classification (GTDB taxonomy): domain Bacteria; phylum Bacteroidota; class Bacteroidia; order Flavobacteriales; family Flavobacteriaceae; genus Flavobacterium. Next base: position 4,952 of record NZ_JBKCVI010000032.1, read on the forward strand.
CAAAGTTTCTTGATGTTTGCATTATTCTTAGCCATGGCCGGAATTACAATTATCATTGTGCTTCAGTTCAACTCGATTTCAAAAACATTGGTGATATTGTTTACTGTCTTGTTAAGTTTCAGTGGTGTTTTCTATGGTTATGTCATTGCCAATATGGATTTCGTTATCTTGATGACCATGATGGGAATTATTTCCTTAGCTGGAATTGTGGTGAAAAACGGAATTGTATTAATGGATTTCTTCGTATTGCTTTTGGACAAAAAAGTTGCCGATAAAGGAGTTGAAAGCCACAACGATTTATCACTTGACGAAATAAAAGAAATCATTATTGAAAGCGGAAAAAATCGTTTGCGTCCAGTATTATTAACCGCATTAACGGCAGTTTTAGGATTAATACCTTTAGCTATTGGATTGAATTTTGACTTCTTCGGTTTAATAACCGATTTGAATCCACATTTATATATGGGTGGTGATAATGTGATTTTCTGGTCGCCATTGGCTTGGACCATTATTTTCGGATTGACTTATGCTACTGTATTAACTTTAGTCATGGTTCCAGTAATGTTCTTCCTAGTGAAACGAACTAAGTACTGGATTCGTGATAGTAGAGGATTGTAATTTCTATTTTATAAAAAAATGCCCCAAATAGTATTTCACTTTTTGGGGCATTTTTACTAATATTCATTTCATACCAGAAAACTTTAGTTCAATAAATACAATTTGAATAATTTTATTTCCATTTTAATGTTTCCATTAACCGTTGCATGTCATTTTTCACATAACTTTCGGCAGGAAAAATAGAATCAAAATTGGGCTTTGCATAAAAATATACTGAACCCGTTACAAAATGTTTGATGCTATCTGTGGCATAAAACAAAGAATTTGTAGCCGCATTTCCTGTAACATTATACAACATTCCATAAACTTTTTTATCTGGATTTATGTAGCGTTGTTCCATGATTTGATCCGCTTTTTGGGTATGTAATTTGTAAGTCAAGTTTTGTGCATCTCTCAATAAAGAACTGATGTCGTTGTTTACTGTTTTATATGTGAGGTAAATGGTTGCTTTCATTTTTGGATAATGGATTGAAAAACCGCAGTTTTTATCTTCTTTTATAATAGCATCATCATTCATTTCAAATTCAAACGGACAATGATTACTGAAATAAGCATAATTTGCTTCAGGATAATCCAATCTCAGTTGGCTTGCAGGTTTTGGCAATACATCATCTTTACAACCAACCATAAATAATAGGAGCTGGAGAACAGACAAAATACCAACTATTTTTTTTACCATTTTTTATTATTCTAAAGTTACTTTAATTTGTTTTATTCTTTTTTTATCAACTGATTCAATGGTGAAATATACATTTGAAAAATGAATTTTTTGCCCTTTTTTGGGGAAGTTACCTAAAATTTCCAAAATAAATCCAGCCAAAGTTTCTGCTTCTCCTTTTCTATTTTCAAAAGCTTCTTCGTCAACAGCAACAATTCGGTAGAAATCTTTTAAATTTATTTTGCCTTCAAACAGAAAATTTTTGTCGTCAATTTGAGAATAATTCAAATTTTCATCATCAAACTCATCTGAAATATCACCAACAATTTCTTCAATAACATCTTCAAGCGAAACTAAACCAGATGTTCCTCCATACTCATCAACTACGATAGCCAAATGACTTTTTTTGCTTTGAAAATCTTTTAATAAGTCATCCAACTTTTTGTTTTCGGGAACAAAAAATGGCTCACGTATTAGTTTATTCCAGTCAAACTCTTTTTTGTGAATATGTGGAATTAAATCTTTAACAAATAAAAGTCCTTCTATATGATCAATGCTTTCCTTATAAATAGGAATTCTAGAATATCCTTTGTCTATAATTTTTGTATAAATTTCAGCAAAAGTTTCTTCTATTTCTAAAGCAAAAATATCAATCCTCGGACTCATCACTTGTTTGGTATCTGTATTTCCGAATGACACAATTCCCTCAAGAATTTTATGTTCATCTGATGTAGTATCATCCGAAGAAGTAAGTTCCAAAGCTTGTGACAATTGATCAACAGAAATGTTTGATGATTTTTGTTTTGCTAACTTTTCATGTAAAAAAACAGTCACAGCGCGCATTGGAATACTGATAGGCGAAAGTAACTTATCAAGAATTGCTAATGGATTGGCAATAAATTTTGCAAATTTTATATTATTTCTACTCGCATACACTTTGGGTAATACTTCACCAAACAATAAAATAAGAAAGGTTATCAGGATAACTTCAACAACAAATTTGAGCAATGGCGATGCAATGGCTTCAAAAATAGTGTTTCCAACAAACGAAAAAATAATGACAACACCTATATGACTAAAGTTATTGGCAACTAAAATTGTAGCTAATAATTTTTTGGGTCGCGATAGTAAATTGGAAATTAAATTAGCTTTGGAGGAATCTTCCTCATATAAAACTTTTAAATCTTTTTGAGTTAGCGAAAAAAGTGCAATCTCCGAAGCAGATACCATGGCAGAACAAAACAACAGAAAAATAATTCCTATACTTCCAAAAAGCAAGTGTGTGTCAATGTTGGCAAGTAAATTTAAACTGGGCTCAGAGTCCAAAGGAGAAAGGGTTAGTTAAACAATATTAATAAGTTAAATCGTTTTCAGGATTTGACGGGCTTGGGGTTTCAAAATTAGTGTTTTTTGATTCCAAATTTTGAACAGATTTAACACCTTCAAGTTCTTTTTTTGTGGTCAAAAAGGTAAACTCCGTAACTTGAATTTCTGTTGTGTACTTTGTAGTTCCATCTTCTGCTTGCCATTGACGCGATTTAATTCTTCCTTCAACGAATATTTTATCGCCTTTAGATAAATATTTTTCGCAAATTTCTGCTGCTTTATTTCGCACTACTAAATTATGCCACTCAGTAGAAGTGATTTTTTCATTGGTTTGCTTGTTAATATAAACTTCATTGGTAGCTAAAGGAAAGCGTCCAATGCAATTTCCTCCTTCAAAGTAATGCATTTTTACCTCGTCGCCAAGATGTCCAATTAACATAACTTTATTTAATGTACCGTTCATTTTTAATGTATTTGTTTCCCTCAAATTTAGTACTTTTTTTGAAATCTAAAACTATTGATTGGAAATAAAATTAAAAATCACAATTGGGAAAGGCATTTTTTTGACTGACTCCCAGTCGATTCCGTTTTCAATTTTACCATTAACTTTTATTTTCCAAAATTTAATATTCAAATGTTGGTGAGAGAGTTTATGAACAATAGTTTGAGGATTAAAAAGTTGTATGTTTTGAATAGAGTTCTTTATAAAATTTTGATTTTTAATTAAAGCAAGTATGTTCTCTTCGGTTTCAATAATTTCGGTTTCTAATAAAGGAAACTCATATAAATTGTGCCAAATTCCTTTTTGGGTTCTTTTTTGAATTAAAGTGTTATTATTAGAATCTGAAAAAACCAAATAATTAAAGTACCGATGTCTAACCTTCAATTTTTTTGACTTCACAGGAAGTTGTGCAACTTTTTTCTTTTGTAAGGCAAGGCAACTATCATTAAAAACACAATTTTGACAATCGGGATTCTTGGGTACGCACAGCAAAGCGCCAAACTCCATAATCGCTTGATTGAACTCATTCGCTTTTCCTTTGGGCAATAATTCAGAAGCTAGTTGTGTAAATTCCTTTTTACCGCCAGCAGAAGCTATATCGGTTTCAATATCAAAATAGCGTGATAAAACTCTAAAAACATTTCCGTCAACAACAGGCACATTTTCATTATAGGCAAATGAAGCAATAGCAGCGGCTGTATATTCGCCTACACCTTTCAATTGTAATAAATCGTTGTAGGTTTTAGGAAATTCACCCTTCAATTCAAACGCTATTTGCTTTGCTGTTTTGTGTAAATTTCTGGCTCTCGAATAATATCCCAATCCTTGCCAGAGTTTTAATACTTGCTCTTCGCTAGCATTAGCCAAATCAAAAACGGTTGGAAATGCTTCTGTAAAACGAAGAAAAAAAGGCAGTCCTTGAGCCACTCGCGTCTGTTGGAGCATTATTTCGGAAAGCCAAATTATATACGGATTAGTACTGTTGCGCCAAGGCAAATCACGCTTGTTTTGTAAATACCATTGGATTAATGTTTTAGAGAATCTCATAGTTAAATTATGGTTAGCAAAAATAAATCTTTATGTTATTAAATTTTAATAGATTATGCTTGAAATATTGTTTTTTTAATTCATATATTTGCAACCTCAAAAAAATTACATAATAACATTAAATAAGAAAGAAAATGACGAAAGCAGATATCGTAGCAAAGATTTCAGAAAAATTAGGTCTTGAAAAAGGAGATGTTCAAGCAACAGTAGAAGCGTTTATGGAAGAAGTAAAAACTTCTTTAGAAACAGGAGACAATGTTTATTTAAGAGGGTTTGGTAGCTTTATTATTAAAACGAGAGCTGAAAAAACAGGAAGAAACATTTCTAAAAACACCACCATAAAAATTCCTGCACACAATATTCCAGCATTTAAACCTGCAAAAGTATTTGTAGAAGCTATAAAAACTAATACTGAAGTAGCAGTATAAACTCATTTATTAATAATAAAAACACCAACCTATGCCAAGTGGTAAAAAAAGAAAAAGACATAAGGTAGCAACGCACAAGCGTAAAAAAAGAGCGAGAGCTAACCGTCACAAAAAGAAAAAGTAGTTCGTAACTACTTTTTCTTGTTTTTAAAAAATCGTTCATTGAAATTGAAATTTAGTAATCAGTGGTCAGTAATTAGTAGTCAGTTACTGTATACTAAAAACTGTAAACTGAACACTATTTTTCGCCGGGTAAACAATACCTGTTTAAAAATATTTAATCCATCTGTAGCAAACAGTTTATGGTTGATGGTTTAGAGTTTATGGTTAATAACTATAAACAACAAACCTCAAACTACAAACCTCAATACAGATAAAAATTTACAACATGAATAAAGAATTAATCATCCGTAGTGGTGAAGATGCTGTAGATTTTGCCTTATTAAAAGATGGAAAACTAATTGAATTACACAAACAAGAAGAAACAAGCAACTTTCAGGTTGGCGATATTTTTATTGCTAAAATCAGAAAACCAGTTGCTGGCTTAAATGCTGCTTTTGTAAATGTTGGCTACGAAAAAGATGCCTTTTTGCATTATCAAGATTTAGGTCCTAATTTAGCTTCTTATGTGAAATTCATAAAACTTGTAAGCGCAGGTAAATTAAAAGATTTCTCCCTAAAAAACTTCCAGTTTGAAAAAGAGATTGATAAAAATGGTTCAATATCAGAAATTCTGAGTGCCAATCAATCTGTATTAGTACAAGTGGTCAAAGAACCTATTTCTACCAAAGGCCCTAGAATAAGCACAGAGCTTTCATTCGCAGGACGATTTGTAGTTTTAGTTCCGTTTTCGGATCGCGTTTCTATTTCTCAAAAAATAGAATCAAAAGAAGAAAAAGACCGACTTAAAAAACTAATGCAATCTATCAAACCAAGAGGTTTTGGTGTTATTGTGAGAACAGTAGCAGAAGGCAAAAACATAGCCGAATTAGAAAAAGATTTGCAAAACCTACTAGCCAGGTGGTTTGCAATGAGTAAAAAATTACCAACTGCTCATCATCCGTCCAAGATTTTGGGAGAGCTTAATAAAGCTTCTTCTATTTTAAGAGATGTTTTTAACGATACTTTTACCAGTATCCAAATTGATGATGAAGAGTTGTACGAAGAAACAAAGGAGTATTTAGCCGAAATAGCTCCCGAGAAACAAAAAATTGTTAAGTTTTATCAATCGAAAGACACACCATTGTTTGAAAAATATCATATCGAAAGACAAATAAAGACTTCTTTTGGCCGAACAGTATCAATGAGCAAAGGCGCTTATTTGATTATAGAACACACCGAAGCACTGCACGTTATTGACGTGAATAGTGGAAACCGTTCTAACAAAGCCAATAATCAAGAGGACACTGCTATGGAAGTAAATATGATTGCTGCCGCCGAAATCGCAAGACAATTACGTCTCCGGGATATGGGCGGAATTATTGTAGTCGATTTTATCGACATGAAAGACCCAGACAATCGACAAGTGTTATTCAATTTCCTTAGAGAGGAAATGAGTGATGATAAAGCCAAACACAAAATCTTACCGCCTAGTAAATTTGGATTAGTCCAAATAACAAGACAACGCGTAAGACCAGAAGTAAATATTGAAACAAGAGAAGAAAATCCTAATAATTTGAGCGGTGATGTAGATGCGCCAATTCAGATTATTGATAAGATTAATTTTTCTCTTGAAAAGATTGTAAAAGACCACAAGAAAGTGAAATTGAATGTTCACCCATTTGTGGCAGCATACCTTAAAAAAGGTTTTCCATCATTACGCTCAAAATGGTTTTTTGAGCATAAAAAATGGGTGAAAATAATACCTCGTGACGCTTACACGTATCTGGAATATCATTTCTTTGACGACAAAGGAGAAGAGATTTCAGAAAAATAACTATGAAACAAGTTCAGAGTAAAATAGAAACCGTCTCGTTTAATTACGAGACGGTTTTTTTATGCTCTAATTTCAGAAATTAATCTAATTCATATTCCAATCTTACCGTAATTCTGGCAGTTTTATTTTTGCTGTAGGTATCGTTAATTCCGCCGTAGCTATCGTCTTCAGTAGAACCTTGACCCGTAATTTGAAAAACACCCATACTTGCTTTTTTCAATTTACCTAAACTTCCATCGGCAGTTTTTACAATTTTGGTTGCACGTTCGTTAGCGTCTTTAGTGGCTTTTTCTATTAAGCTTTGTTTTAAACTAGGTAAATCAGAATAGGTATATTGGATGGAGTTCGAAGATAATTCAATGCCTGAGTTTACTAATTCGGAAGTTTTGCTCGAGACTTCTTCTATTCTTTTCATCAAATCGGGATTTTTCTTGGCTGAAAAAGAAATGGTTTGTGTTGCTTCATAACCGTCAAAGACTTGTTCGTAACGGGTTTGATTATCGCTATTTTCACTTCGTACTTCTCTGAACTTTTTTTGAAAATTAACGGCTCCAAAACTGAATTCATTGGGTTTGAAACCTTTGTTTATAAAGAAATTAGAAACAATTTTTTGGTCCGAAACGATTTTGTTGTAGGCCGTTTTAATATCCATACTAGTAGTTGTAAAACTTCCTGACCAAAGAATTTCATCAGATACAAAATCTTTAGTTCCTAATCCAATTACTGAAATTGAGTCTAAGTTTTCATTACGGTTTTGGAATGATTTTCCCAAAATCCAAGCGGTGATAATTATGGCAACGCCAATAATTATTGATGATTTAATTTTTTCCATAATTCAAATAGTTTTGTTTATAAAATAACGTAAGTTATGACATTTTATTGTATTACACTAAATTACCCTCTTTTAGAGGCAAAAAAGCGCACCAGTAAATCCGAAGTTTCTTGTGCCAAAACCCCTTTAATTACTTCTGTTTTTGGATGAAGTTTTGTGCCGAGTGTTTGAAAACCTCGTTGCTCATCCGAAGCGCCAAAAACTATTTTTGAAATTTGACTCCAGTATAAAGCACCGGCACACATCTGACATGGTTCTAGTGTGACGTAAAGCGTGCACCCTTTCAAATATTTCCCGCCAATGAAATTGGCTGCCGAAGTGATGGCTTGCATCTCGGCATGAGCCGTAACATCATTAAGCATTTCGGTGAGATTGTGGGTTCTTGCAATAATTTTATTATCGATTACTATTACGGCACCAACCGGAATTTCGCCTTTATCGAAAGCAAGTTCAGCTTCCTGCAACGCTTTCTTCATAAAATACTCGTGGGTGAAAGGGTTTTCCATATAAGGAAATGAATGAGGTTTTATTTATCTGAATAATGACCTAAAGCAGCAATTACAAAAACGGTAACAATATTTTCTTCAACTCTGTAAATGAGGCGGTCTTTTTGACTAATTCGCCTCGACCAATACCCCGATAAATTATTTTTAAGTGCTTCTGGATTTCCAATTCCAGTATAGGGAGTTTCCGTCAATTCTTCTAATATCTTTTCGAGCTTTTTGAGTACTGCTTTATTGCCTGATTTGTAATGCTTTTGGATGTGAATTATTGCCAATTCTTCTATTTTAACCCTAAACTTCCCCATATATCATTTGGATCTATTGTCTTGAAATTACCTCTTTTATCGGCGTCTTTAATCATTTTTACAAATTCAGGATTGTAAATCTCATCTTCCTTTTGGGTTGAGGTTTCTAAAATCTCGATGCCTTTTACATCCTTAAAAAATGTTTCGGTCATCGCTCTAAATGCTTTTCCTGCTTTAGTGCGTTCGTTAATTTTAATAGTGAAAGTTGTCATAGCGATGAATTTATAATTACAAATATACAATTTCAAATTGTACATTTGTCACATGTCAAAAAAATTGCTCGAACATATCAACAACCCAAAAGATTTACGAAAGTTAGACCTTTCTCAATTGCCACAACTGGCAAAGGAATTGCGCGAGTTTATCATTGATATCGTATCTGTAAAAGAAGGTCATCTTGGTGCATCACTTGGTGTGGTTGAGTTAACGATTGCCTTGCATTATGTTTTTGATACTCCCAATGATTTGTTGGTTTGGGATGTTGGTCATCAAGCATACGGACATAAAATCTTAACCGAACGACGGAAAAAATTTGACACCAACCGTCAACTTGGCGGTATTTCTGGGTTTCCAAAACGAAGCGAAAGTGTGTATGATACTTTTGGCGTGGGTCATTCTTCTACTTCCATTTCAGCAGCATTGGGAATGGCGATTGCTTCTCGATTGAAAGGAGAAGACAAACATCATATTGCCGTGATAGGCGATGCTTCCATTGCAAGCGGAATGGCTTTTGAAGGATTAAATCATGCCGGAGTTACCGATGCTGATTTGCTGGTAATTCTGAATGATAATGCTATCGGGATTGATCCTAGTGTTGGTGCTTTGAAAAATTATTTGACCGCAGTTAAAGAAGGCAAAAATCCGAAGCAAAACAATATGATAAAGTCGTTGAACTTTGATTATTCGGGACCGATTGATGGGCATGATTTGCTCGTTTTGATCAAAGAATTAGAACGATTAAAAAAAGTAAAAGGTCCCAAGTTTTTACACATCATTACGACCAAAGGGAAAGGTTTACAACAAGCCGAAGAAGATCAGGTAAAATACCATGCGCCGGGAAAATTTGATGCTTCGACCGGAGAAATTTATAAGAAATCTGAGGAGAATTTACCTCCAAAATTTCAAGATGTTTTTGGCTTAACGTTAGTAGAATTGGCCAGAAATAATCCAAAAATCATTGGCATTACTCCTGCTATGCCCAGCGGAAGTTCGATGAAATTCATGATGGAAGCTTTTCCCGATAGAGCTTTTGATGTGGGCATTGCCGAACAACATGCGGTTACGCTTTCAGCTGGAATGGCAACACAAGGGATGGTGGTATTTTGCAATATCTATTCTACTTTCTTGCAACGCGCTTATGACCAAGTAATCCACGATGTAGCGTTGCAAAATTTGCCTGTGATTTTTTGTTTGGATCGAGCCGGTTTAGTGGGCGAAGATGGAGCGACCCATCACGGAGTTTTTGATTTGGCCTATTTACGCTGTATTCCGAATATGATTATTTATGCGCCAAAAGATGAAATAGAACTTCAAAACATTCTGTACACAGCTTCTTTGGGATTAAAAAATCCAATTGCGATTCGATATCCACGTGGACGTGGAAAAATTCCAAACTTCGAAATTCCAAATTCCAAAAACTTTCAAAAAATTGAAATTGGAAAAGCTCATAAACTCAAAAAAGGAAAAAAAGTTGCCATTCTATCAACAGGAACTATTGCTGATAATGTGACTGCTGCCTTAGCAGAAATTGAAGATGAAGGTCATTTTGCCCATTACCATTTTGGTTTTGTAAAACCGTTAGACGAAAAGAAACTGCACAAAATTTGTGATAAATTTTCGACCATCATCACTGTTGAAGATTCTGTTACTACTGGTGGTTTTGGAAGTGCTGTATTAGAGTTTGCTGCCAAGAATGATTACGTAAACGAAATCTTCCTTTGTGGTGTTCCCGATTATTTCATCGAACACGGAACTGTTGATGAACTGCAACAATTTTGCAATATTGATGTTGATGGGTTACGCTTACTTTTCTCGGGTTTGCTTGAGGAAGAAGAGGACGAAGATTAAAACAATATACTTAAATCAATCTTTATAAATTTTTAATCCAAAAGAAGCTGTTGGACAGTTTTTGAAAGTAGTGTATTCTTTTACTTTATCTTTAAAACTTTCCAAATTTTTCCAAGGGTAAAATGAAAATACATCTTGTTTAAAAGTATCAAATTTTTCTGATGTATCGTTAATTTCTATATAACCATTTTGAGTATCAACGCCTCTAAAAGTATTATTTTCCTCGTTCAAAACACCAAACCATTCGATACCAACAAATGCACCTTCTGCTGGAAATTCGATATTATAAACATTAACATCGTGTTCGATTAGTTTTCTGCTTTTCCCCTCCAAAATTACAATTATATCTTGTTCAAGTAATTCTTTTCCTGGTAAATTACTTATTGTATCTTTTTCAAATAAATGTAATTTAAACCCCAATTTTGTATTATTGTAGTTATGTATTTTGAACAAAAACGAGCGGATTTGCTTTTTTTCATTAAGCGGATTATGTATAAAAGTGCAAATCTTCATGCCTTTGATTGCTGTATACTCAACTTTTCGTTTACTTTTTGCATAACCTAAACTGATAAAATCTTCTTTTCTATTTGTTTTAATCACGACTTCATTAAGAGGATACACTGTTGGTGTTAGCAACAGTGTATCATTAGAAATTTGATTCTTAAAAACTTCAAGATTTTCATATCCAATGCAAGAAAGTTTGATTTTATTAAATAAAACATCTGATTTAAATTGTATTTGTCCTTGTTCAGACGAATAACCACCATAGAGAAATTGATTATTATCATACAAAGAAAAGTTAACAAACGAAATTGTTTGTTTTGTATTTGAATTAATTACTAATAAATTTTGAGTCATACATTTTAGACTCATAAGGAAATAAAATAGTAAGATTAAAAAAAAATTAAACTTTACTTTTCTAAATTTCAAATGAGTTTTTCTAAAAATGTATGTCATAAAAAGCGATTTTTAAGTGATTATAAAAAAACTAATTATAGTAAAAAACTAAAAATGAAATACATTAAGCCGTCACAATTTTATTCAACTGCACTGCTTTACCGTCAGTCAGCATCGAGATGAAATGGCAAATGTGCAGCAATCTTTCGTATAAAGTCTCCTTTTCCAGATGGTGTTTTTCGGGTAAGATTTTCAATAGTAATTTATCGTAATTCGTAGCTTTGCCATCATGATTATTGTTATAAGCCGTGATGAATTTATCCAATAAATTATTGATGATTTGGTAGCCCGAAAGTTCTTTTTCGATGACTTCTCGGCTTTGGTAAATGTTCTTTATACTTAGCTTTATTATGTCGTCCATTTGCGCTTTGTACTTGCTTTTATCCGTCAGGGCAAAATGGAATTTTCCTTGCAGAATAGCTTCTTCATTTTCGATAAAAACTTTCACAGCATCATTTATTAAGTTGCCAATCGCCAAGGCACGCAGGTAGCTAATTCTATCCTCTTTGGTGGTTAAAGTTTGATATTTGGCAGTGTCGATTGTATCTTTTACCAATTTGATTAAATACTCCAACGCAAAATCCTCGGAAACTAAACCTAGATTGATGCCGTCTTCAAAGTCAATAATAGTATAGCAAATATCATCAGCAGCTTCGACTAAAAATGCTAAGGGATGACGTTCGTAACCAATATCGTCTCCAGTTTTGTTGGAAATCATTCCCAATTCGTCGGCAACTTCTTTGAAGAATTCCATGTCCGATTGGAAGAAACCGTATTTTTTATCAGCAATATTTTTGGTAGGTTTTTTGGGTAAACTTTCTTTGGGATATTTGGTAAAAGCACCTAGCGTAGCATAGGACAAACGCAGACTTCCTTCAATCCCTGGACGAGAACTCGTTAGCACCGAAAATCCATTGGCATTTCCTTCAAAATCGATTAAATCTTGCCATTGTTTTGCGGTAAGTTGGTCTTTGTAATGTTGCCCTTTTCCAATGGAAAAATATTCGCCTATTGCTTTTTCACCCGAATGTCCGAATGGTGGGTTTCCAATATCGTGTGCTAAAGCAGCGGCAGCAACAATTGCTCCAAAATCGTTCATATGAAAACCATGCACTTCTTGTAAATGCGGGTATTTTTCAATTATTTTTTTTCCAACCAATCTTCCGATGGAACGACCCACGACCGAAACCTCCAAACTGTGAGTCAAGCGCGTATGTACAAAATCGGTTTTTGATAATGGAATAACTTGTGTTTTATCTTGTAAACTTCTGAAGGCAGATGAAAAAATAATTCGATCATAATCAACTTCAAAACCGAGACGCGTATCGTCTTGTTCGATTCGTAAACGTTTGCTGGTGTCGCCTTGGCGTTTTAATGATAAAAGTTGTTCCCAGGTCATGTTAAATTATTTATTAAGTCGTTTTGACCAATTTTTAGGAGAACGGGAAGTATGAAACACTCCAATTACTATTATTTCTGTTTCTTCAAATAAATAATGAATTCCGTAAGGAAATCGAGAAATGAATTTAATTTTTACATTCTTATACTTTTTTTGGTAAGATTCTGGATTTCTATACAACTCTCCTATTCCTGCTTCTAGACAAAGTTCAAAATCATAAGAAAGACCAATTCTTTGTAACTCATACCAAGCAATAATATCTTCAATATCAAATAATGCTTCAGATGTGATTTTCAAATTGTTCACTTTCTAATTTTAGTTAGATAATTTTTAACTTCATCCCATGTATATAAGGGCGTTTGTTTATTTTGAAGGTTTTGCAAACGTGTATCCAATTCTGCTTTTACATCCTCAGAAATTTCTATCTCATTCTTGGAAATTGTATCCCATAGTTGCTCAACTAAAATTATTTTTTCTGCATTATTGTATTTAGCTAAATTTTTAATATCCATGATTTCTATAATTTTACAAATCAAATATACAATTAATTAAAAATTATTTTTGTTAAATTATTTTTTTCATGCAAATACTATTATCAACACCGATATATTGCCCGAAGTTTTCGGTGATTTCGTAGCCCAATTTTTGATACAATCCAATAGCATCATGTTGCAAAAAACCTGTTTCTAGTATGGAAACTTTATAATTTTCTTCTTTTGCCCAAAGCTCCAATTCCGTTAAAATAGCTTTGGCAATTCCTTTACCTCGATGTTCTGGTAAGGTAAACATTCTTTTGATTTCAGCTGTTTCCGAATCGTATTCTTTGTAAGCACCAATGCCAACTGGTATTTCATTTTCATAACAAATCAGAGCATTTTTAAGCAAACTACTTTTGTTGAAAAGGGTGTAAAAAGCATGATCTTCGCCATCAAGCACACTTAAATAAGCATCTAATTCAACCACTAATTTTCCGAAATCTTCATTATCCGAAGTGGTTCTGACGAGTTCAATCATGATTACGCTTCTTTTCCATTTTGTTCCAAAGCATCAAACAAACGCTTCTTTTCGTCCAATGCTTTTTTGTTAACCACATAGGTTTTTGAAATGGTGTCGTGCCAACCTCTTCCTGAAATTCCTAGAAAAGATAAGGCGTTAAAAGGGATTAACCGACACAAAGAACGCACTAAAATGGTCTCAGAATTGGGTTTTTCTCCATTTTCATCAACGACTATGGTTTGCGTAAAATATTTGCCGACAGTTCTCGCTAGGACTATTTCAAAAAAATTGTAATAAAACAAAGCAATAGCAATTGTGATACTGTATTGTAAAATGGTGTTTTTTTCAAAATTAGCAATAAATGTCTTGTCGCCACTAGCTTGCGCGTTGGCTGCCATAAAAACAAGCACAATAAAAAACAAAATGAGTTGCATTAGCGTATCAATCAATAAATTCAAAAATCGTTGACTTAATGACGCAAAAATATCGGCTGAAACTTTGAATTGCTTTTTGTTATTTTCTTGCGTTGTCACTATTCTTTTTGATTGGCTAAAAAGAAATTGCGCGACTTCTTCGGATATTGATTGTAACTTTTATCACTTGGATTGGCAATTACCGTTTTGATATTGATTTCGTCGCCAAGTTTGAAACTGGCTTCGGTGTATTTATAATCCAACAAATATTCCCCACAAAAATAATTGCCGTCTTTGTCTTTCTCAATAATTCCAGTGTAAACTCCTTTTTCTTTTGACATGGTAATTTTATTTATTTCAAAGGTAATAAAATGAAAACAGCCATTCGCCTCGGCAAACAGCTATATTTCTTTATTTATTTCACTGCGTTACATACAGTTCGACCTTCGGTCTCAGGTCTTTGTTCTTTATTCTATTTTCTAACTAAGAACCACACATCTCACAATCATCACCACCAGTTCCAGCGGCGTTTCTTGCGCGATCTACCATGGCAGCAAAGTCTTCGGCGGTCATTTCACCATTTTCTACTGGTGCGACCACTTCTACTGCAACTGCTGCTGGTTTTTCCACTATTGTTGGTTCCGCTTTTTTATCGTTGTTCAACGTGAACTTGATAGCATCAACTGCTGCTTTAGTTCTCAAATAATACATTCCGGTTTTCAAGCCACTTTGCCAAGCATAGAAATGCATAGACGTTAGTTTGGCGTAGTTGGCATCTTGCATAAACAAGTTCAACGATTGCGATTGGTCAATAAAATAACCTCTGTGTCGTGACATATCAATGATATCTTTCATCGACATTTCCCAAACGGTTTTGTACAATTCTTTCAAATCATCTGGAATATTCAATGCTTGAACCGAACCGTTGTTTCTCATTAATTCTTGTTTCAAATCTTCGGTCCACAAGCCGCGATTTACTAAATCTTCCAGCAAATGTTTGTTGACCACAATAAACTCGCCCGACAAAACACGACGAGTGTAAATATTAGAAGTATAAGGTTCAAATGCTTCATTATTACCCAAAATTTGTGACGTAGAAGCTGTAGGCATTGGCGCTACCAATAAGGAATTTCTAACGCCGTGTTTTACTACTTCTTTTCTCAAAGCTGCCCAATCCCATCTTCCTGATAGTTCTTCATCTTTGATGTTCCAAAGGTTGTGTTGAAACAAACCTTCTGAAATTGGTGAACCTTTAAAGGAAGAATAGGGTCCTTCTTCTTTTGCCATTTCCATAGAGGCGGTTACAGCGGCAAAGTACAACGTTTCGAAAATTTCTTGGTTTAATTGTTTGGCTTCATCGCTGGTAAAAGGCATTCTCAACAAAATAAACGCATCTGCTAAACCTTGTACACCCAATCCAACAGGACGGTGACGCATATTAGAATTTTCGGCTTCTTTTACTGGATAATAATTTCTGTCGATTACTTTGTTCAAATTTCTCGTTACACGTTTGGTTACGTTAAACAATAATTCGTGATTAAATTGTCCTTTATCCACAAACATTGGCAAGGAAATGGAAGCCAAGTTACATACTGCAATTTCGTCTTCCGAAGTGTATTCCATAATTTCGGTACACAAGTTTGATGAACGAATGGTTCCCAGATTTTTTTGGTTGGATTTTCTATTGGCTGCATCTTTATACAACATGTATGGCGTTCCCGTTTCGATTTGAGATTCTAAGATTTTCTCCCAAAGTTCACGGGCTTTGATGGTTTTTCTTCCTTTGCCTTGAGCTTCATAGGAAGTATATAATGCTTCAAATTCGTCTCCATAAACATCATACAATCCCGGACATTCGTTGGGACACATCAAAGTCCAATTGGTATCTTCTTGCACTCGTTTCATAAATAAATCGGAAGTCCACATGGCAAAAAACAAATCACGCGCACGCATTTCTTCTTTCCCGGTATTTTTTTTCAAATCCAAAAATTCGAAAATATCGGCATGCCAAGTTTCTAAATAAATAGCAAAACTTCCTTTGCGTTTTCCACCACCTTGATCTACATAACGAGCGGTATCGTTGAATACACGCAACATCGGCACAATTCCATTTGAAGTTCCGTTTGTACCACGAATGTAGGAACCTGTTGCCCGCACATTATGAATTGATAATCCTATTCCTCCTGCTGATTGCGAGATTTTGGCGGTATTTTTTAAAGTATCATAAATCCCATCAATGCTATCATCTTTCATCGATAACAAGAAACAGGATGACATTTGTGGTTTTGGTGTTCCTGCGTTGAATAAGGTTGGTGTTGCGTGTGTAAAGAATTTTTTCGACATTAAGTCGTATGTTTCAATTACAGCATCCAAATCGTTTAAGTGAATACCAACCGCCACACGCATTAACATGTGTTGTGGACGCTCTACAATTTTTCCGTTGATTTTTAACAAATACGAACGCTCTAAGGTTTTGAAACCGAAGTAATCGTAATTGAAATCACGGTTGTATATGATATGAGAGTTTAAAAATTCAGCATTTTCTTGAATTACTTTATGCACTTCTTCTGATAGTAAAGGTGCTTTTTGATTTGTTCTGGGGTTTACGTAATGAAACATTTCGCTCATTGTTTCTGAGAACGATTTATTGGTGTTTTTATGTAAATTTGAAATGGCTATTCTTGCTGCTAATTGTGCATAATCTGGATGCGCAATCGTCATAGAAGCTGCGGTTTCTGCGGCTAAATTATCTAATTCTGAGGTAGTAACTCCGTCATACAAACCTTCAATTACTCTCATTGCCACTTTCACGGCATCTACCAAATCGTTTAAACCATAGCATAGTTTTTTAATTCTGTCGGTGATTTTGTCGAACATTACTGGCTCTTTGTGGCCGTCTCTTTTTACTACGTACATAATTTTGTTATTTTGTGAAATAGAAAATCCCTTCTCTATTTCGGGGTTATTTGTTTATGCTGAATTCATTTCAGCATCTGTTTTTAGTGCTATGATTTACTTCCTAGCCCTGATGGAAGTGGAAATCTTTTTGTTTTTAAAATAAGCCCTTCGACTGCGTGTCTGCCGGCAGGTAGATGCTGAGGGAGACAAAACAAAAAATTGGAACGGACAGCGGGAATATGGTTTCCTAAAATGCCCGAGCCATTCGCTCCAGATTCTGCATTAATTCATGAGAATCTGAAACAAGTTCAGATTAAAAATCGGCGTCGAAAGTAATTTTACTGGCTTCAGAATCGGTGTTCATTACACCTGCTTTTTGGTATTCGGCTACGCGTTTTTCAAAGAAATTGGTTTTTCCTTGCAATGAAATCATGTCCATAAAATCGAACGGATTTGAGGAATTATATACTCTGTTGCAACCTAATTCCACCAACAATCTATCGGCAACAAATTCTAAATATTGCGTCATCAAAGTGGCGTTCATTCCAATCAAACTCACCGGAAGCGACTCGGTAATAAACTCTCTTTCGATGGTCAAAGCGTCGGTAATAATTTCTGTAATTCTAGCTTTTGACACTTTGTTTACCAAATGATGGTTGTGCAAATGCACGGCAAAATCGCAGTGAACACCTTCGTCACGGGAGATTAATTCGTTTGAAAAGGTCAAACCTGGCATCAAACCGCGTTTTTTCAACCAATAGATAGAACAAAACGCACCCGAAAAGAAAATGCCTTCTACAGCAGCAAAAGCGATTAATCTTTCGGCAAAAGAGTCGGAACCTATCCATTTTAAAGCCCAATCTGCTTTTTTTCTAATGGCTGGAAATACTTCTAAAGCGTTGAAAAGTTGAGCTTTTTCGGCTTCATCTTTAACATACGTATCAATTAATAACGAATAGGTTTCGCTGTGAATATTCTCCATCATAATTTGAAATCCATAAAAGAATTTGGCTTCGGGATATTGCACTTCGTTTACAAAGTTTTCGGCCAAATTTTCATTTACAATTCCATCAGAAGCAGCAAAAAAGGCTAAAATATGCTTGATGAAAAATTTTTCATCAGCATTTAGTTTGTTATTCCAATCATTCAAATCGGTATGTAAATCAATTTCTTCGGCAGTCCAAATACAAGCCTCTTGCTTTTTATACCATTCCCAAATATCGTGATGCTTTATAGGAAAAATAACAAAGCGATCTTTATTTTCTTTAAGAATAGGTTCGATGAAAGACATAATCTATTTATTTAGGGTTTTTTTAACTATTTTCTACTGTTACAAAGGTTGTCAATTTTAAATAAAAATGAAAGTCAAACTTATTCACAATCGGCTTGAGTTTTTAACAATGTATATAAATAAAGGGCTTCCAATGGTTTTGCATTAAACTATTGTTTAACAGTTGTTTAAGTTTATTGAAAAAAAATAAAATCCAATAAAACAAGGGATTTTGTAGTTTCAAATTAAAATTATTTGTTTCAAAATAGAAAAAAAAATCACGGTTATTCCGTGATTTATAATTTATAAAATGATACAAATTTATTTTGCAGCGTCTTTATCAATATAGGTTTTATTTCCGTTTTTATTTATGTAATATTTACCTCCATTTGGTCCAGTAAATACTTTATTTCCGTTATACATTCCAGATGCTTTTTCACTAACTTTTGTTGCTTTTTCTTTAGCTTCCTTTTTAGAAGAATCATTTTTTTCTTTTACAGCTTTTGTTTTTGATTTTGCTTCTTTTTCTACTTTTTGAACTTCTTTTTTTGTCCTTTTTTTAGTTTCAATTACTTTTTCTTTTTTTTCTTTCACCACTTTTTCAGTAGTTGCTTTTGTTTTTTTAGCTTTTGTTTTTTTGTCTTGTGCATAAAATGTATTTGAGAAAACAAAAACCAAACACAATAAAATCAATTTTTTCATAGGATTAATTATTTTAAATTATCCTATAATTTACGTAATGTTTTAATAAAAGAGCAGTTTTAAATTATATGTTTCTTAAAGTTATTTTTTTAAATTAGGTGTGTATTTATTTCAT
>NZ_JBKCVI010000033.1:0-2616 GCF_046317795.1 Flavobacterium sp.
GAAGTTCATTCTCGTTACCATAAAGATACCGGCGGTTACCATCGTTGCGGCATGAATTAATGCCGAAACTGGAGTTGGGCCAGCCATCGCATCGGGCAACCAAGTGTATAACGGTAATTGTGCTGATTTTCCACAAGCTCCGATGAATAGGCAAAGAGCAGCGATTCCTAATAAAATTGGAATCGTAGTTGTTGTGAAATTTAGGTTTGTTAAAGTTTGTTTTAATTCGGTATAATTTAATGTTGAAAACAAACTTCCTAAAATAAATATCCCAATCAAAAACCCTAAATCGCCAATACGATTCATGATAAAAGCTTTCTTAGCAGCATCGTTATACGATTGATTTTTATACCAAAATCCAATCAGTAAATACGAACACAATCCAACGCCTTCCCAACCGATGAACATGACTAATAAGTTGCTTCCAACGACTAACGTTATCATGAAAAACACGAACAAATTCAAATAAGCAAAAAACTTGTGCATATTCTCGTCATCGTGCATGTAGCTGATAGAGTAGAGGTGAATTAACGAACCAATTCCAGTAACAAATAATAACCACAATAAGGACAATTGGTCTAATAAAATACCAAAGTCTAATTTGAAATTACTCACTTGAATCCAGTCAAATAAAGAGATCTCGAATGGTTTTCCGTTTTGGTTCAATTGGGCAAAAAAGCAAATTGATAATAAAAACGAAACCACTACAGTCAATGTTCCGATGGCACCAGAAACGGTTCTGCTAACTTTTTTTCCAAGGAAAATATTGAAAAGAAATCCAACAAACGGAGATAAGAGTAATACTAAAGCTAAATTTTTTTCCATTCCAGATTATCCTTTTAAATTCTTTAAATTATCAATATCAATCGAACCCAAGTTTCGGAAAACAGAAACTAGAATCGCCAATCCCACAGCAACTTCTGCTGCTGCAACAGCCATCGAGAAAAACACAAATACTTGTCCTTCGGTATCTTGATGGTACGTTGAAAAAGCTACAAACAATAAGTTAACAGCATTCAACATAATCTCAATTGACATGAAAACGACAATGGCATTTCTGCGGTACAACACTCCAAAAACTCCAATACAAAAAAGCAGCACCGAAAGGAAAATGTAGTTTTCTATCCCTATTTCATTTAAAATATTGTTCATTATTTTTTCTCAGTTTTTTCTTTTTTAGACAATAAAACCACACCAATCATGGCTACTAATAATAAGATAGAGGCAAATTCAAATGGCACCATATATTCGTTTAATAATACGGTTCCCAATTTTCTAATGGATTGAAAATCCTCACCCGATGTATCATAATCACCCATAATGGTTTTTGAATTGATGAAAATTGTCACCAAAACGGCACTTATTACAATAAAAACCACTATAGCTCCAAGACGTGTAATACGAGGTTTATGAACTTCATCTTCCTTATTCAAATTCATCAACATGATCGTAAAAAGGAAAAGTACCATAATCGCACCCGAATATACTATAATATGAACTATAGCCAAGAACTGTGCGTTGAAAAGCAAATAATGTCCAGCAATCGAAAAAAAGCACAGTACTAAATATATGGCACTGTGAATTGGATTTCTACTGTAAATGGTTAAAAACGCCGTAGCCAAAGTGATGGCAGCTAAAAAATAGAATGTAATTAATATTGCCGACATTAGTTAACGTTTTTAAGCCCGGCTACCGCTGGCTGGTTGTTATTTTTCATAGCCATTTCCAAAGGCATAACCAATTTATCTTTCCCAAAAATAAAATCTTCTCTTTCATAATTTGCTGGAACCAATTCTTTGGAAAGCGTTAAATATATAGCGTCTTTCGGACAAGCTTCTTCACACAAACCGCAAAATATACATCTTAACATATTGATTTCATAAGACTCCGCATATTTCTCTTCACGGTATAATTTCTCTTCCCCTTTCTCTCTTTCAGCAGCAACCATTGTAATGGCCTCTGCAGGACAAGCAACAGCACAAAGTCCACAAGCGGTACAATTTTCTCTTCCCTCTTCATCTCTTTTTAGAACGTGCATCCCTCTGTAAACAGGAGCAAATTCACGTTGCTGTTCAGGATATTTCAATGTATTATGCTTGCGAAACAAGTGTTTCAATGTAATCCACATACCTCCAATAAATGCAGGTAAATAGATACTCTCAGCAAAAGTCATTTTTTTGTCTGAAACTACTTTTCTTTTATTTGATAAACTTTGCATAATTCTTAATTGTTAAACCAACCTTCGTTGAAAGCGATTACTAAACCAGTGATTAATAAATTGATTAAGGCAATTGGAATTAAACTTTTCCATCCTAAATGCATTAATTGATCAAAACGGAAACGAGGTAAAGTCCAACGAATCCACATAAAGACGAAGATGAAGAATACGATTTTAGCAAAAAACACTAAGGTTCCAATGATTGCTAAGGTATTACCGCTAAATGCATCCATTCCAGGGAAGTTATAACCACCAAAGAATAAGGAAGCAATAACTGCAGATGAAATAAACATATTGATGTATTCTGCAAATAAATAGAATCCTAATTTCATGGAACCATATTCAGTATGGTAACCACCAATCAATTCACTCTCACATTCTGGTAAATCAAATGGTGC
>NZ_JBKCVI010000034.1:0-7658 GCF_046317795.1 Flavobacterium sp.
CTGATGACTAAATAATTGGTGTCTAATTTTGATACGACTTCGATTATTTTATCTGTTTCATCAACGAATAATTTATTCCCTGGAAACCCAAATCGGTATTGGGATTGTGTTGAAGTATCAAAAGCGATGAAGTTTTCTCGTGTCCAATTTTTAGTTTTAATTACAATGCTTTCTAACTTTTCTTTCTCCATTAAATCCTCTAACATTGCTCCGCTAGAACCACCCGAAGTAAAAACGCAGGTTGATTTTCCACCTAATTTTGCAATGGCTTTGGAAACATTAATGCCACCACCGCCAGCGTCATATCTTGGTTTGCCACAACGTATTTTTTGCTCGGCAACTAGTTTAGCAAAATGAGTGCTCTTGTCTAATGATGGGTTGATGGTGAGCGTGATAATTGTATTTGAATTCATTTGGATTTTGTCTTAATATCATTTTGCATAAAGATAAAAAAAGGTGAAGCTAAAACTCCACCTTTTCTAATTTATAACTTCCGTCTGTTATCCTCACTTTGGGTGTCAATCAATTTATTGTAGGGATCAACGCCCACTTCGGTGGGTTTTTCGTTGACAATAATAGAAATGGAATTGTTGATTTTGTTGATTTTTACTTTCTTCAAATACAATTCTTTGTCTCTTTTTTTGCCTTTTATGGTTTGCTCATTAAAAACCCCAATTTCAACATAATCTTGAAGCGGATAGGATTCTGTAGCAAAGGTATCTCCTTTTTTAGTATAGGAAAGTGTTTTACCGCTTTTGTCTTTAAATAATCGTTTACCCGTATCATCGGCTTTGTATTTACTCACTTCAAATTCAATGTCAACTTGGTATTTTCCATTAGGCAATTTTTTAGAAGTGGCTTTGCTCACTCTATTGTCGTATAACGTGATGGTTTCAAACATATCGTTGATTACATATTGCAAACTATCGGGCGTTGCGGCTTTCAATTCGTTTACGAGTTCGATAGAAGTGGTATAAGGTGCTTCTTGATATGCCACTTTTTTAATATATGCTTTCAGTGCATCGTTCATTTTTTTCTCTCCAATAAAATCACTCAAGGCATATAAAACCAGCGAACCTTTGTTGTAATGAATGTATTGTTGGTTTTCATTGAACATCAACGGTTGTTCTTTTTTATTTTCAAAAGTTCTTCCCATTAAATATTCATCTAAAGCATCTTTCAAAAATTTACGCATTTGCGATTTTCCATACGTATGTTCCAAAACTTTAAGCGAACTATACTCCGAAAGACTTTCAGACAAAAGTGTTGCCCCTTGCACGTTAGCTCCAATCACTTGATGTGCCCACCATTGATGCGCTACTTCATGTGATGTTACCGAAAAAGGATAATCTACCGCATCTGGATTTTCATCATCCACATCGGCGATAAATCCGATGGCTTCAGAAAACGGGATGGTATTGGCAAACGATTGTGCAAATCCACCACCAGTTTTTGGAAATTCGATAATACGAACTTGTTTGTGCTGGTAGGGGCTAAAATTAGCTGTGTAATAATCTAAGGATTTTTTTACCGCAGCGATCATTCTGTCCACATTGAATTCATGTCCTTTGTGGTAATAAATTTCGATGTTTACATTCTTCCATTTATCTTTCTTTACTTCATATCTAGCCGAATTAAAGGCATAAAAATTCAGCATGGGTCTATCCATTTTATAATGAAAATAGTTTCTGCCGTCTTTTGTCCACTTTTTAGTCAAATAACCTGGCGCAATAGCGGTTTGATCTCCAGCTGTACTAACCGTAGTTTCAAATGTAATCCAATCGGAGTCATTACTGATGTATGTATTTCTTCTGGCGATACTGTCCATTGGAGAAGCCATTCGGTCTTTTGGTTTTAAACCATATTTTTTTCTAACATCGTCATCGGTTAATTCGCCTTGGTCTGAATAACCTATAGAAGGAAACATGTAATTGTTCAAGAACGTTCCGTTGTAAATCACAGGAGAATTATTATTAAAAAAATCATTTGGTTTATTTTTCACTGTAAAACTCATTTGAAAAGATTCTCCAGGGAGTAAAGGTTTTTCCAATCGATAGATATCAAAATTCATGATGGTATCTTTCGAAACTAATTTGGTTTTCACCTTAAATGTTACTTTAGTTTCTTCGCCATGGTTTATATAAATGGTATCAATGGTTTCCGATGTTTTATTTTTTAAAGTGTACGTTCCATTGGCTACAAAATTTCGCTCTTCAGGGAACAAATCCATATCGACTTTAACATCCGTAATTCGGGGCTGGGCTTTGTTTTCATACTTTTTATACTTCTTTTCCCATTGCGCCATTTCTTCCTCTTGTTCTTTGCTGGTTTTACTATCTTTTACAATATTATCTTGATAATAAATAGCGCCACCAATAGTAATAAAAGCCAAAAATGAGAGTGTTAAAGGAATTGCTATTTGCTTATTCAAACGTTTTTTTGCCTCTACAAAACGCGCTTTTGCCGATTGTCCCAAACCTCGAGTCCAAAACAATAACGTCATAGCGAAAAACACTACGCCCAATGCCAACCAATAAAATTTGTACAGATAGTAATATTTTAATCCGTGTCCGTAGCCATTCATATCGGAATAATCAAAACTAGGATCACTATTGAATTGGTAAATTTGTTGTTCTACACCAATGGCTGGTAAAAAGTTCAACCCGATGGAAAGTAGCAGTAACACAAAAAACCCTAGTAAATAATTCTTGAAAAGGGTTTGAATTAAAACAGCCAAAAGTGCCCAAATGATATAATTAATTAATACCACTCCATACAATTCGAACAAATAATGACCAATTTCAAAATTATAATATCCTCTGTAAATTTGGAACAAAATCCCCGAAATCATAATAACGGAAAGCAAGACAATTTGCATTTTTACAAGCGCTAAGAATTTTGAAGACAATAAAACCCAATTGGGTGTAGGTGTAATATCTATCAAATGATTCATGCGAGAAGTGGCACCACGATGAATTAATATTCCAGCAAAAAGGAAGGTCAATAAATTAATAAATAATCCGAAAGTTGCTCCAGGAATTTGCAACATTTGCCAAGTAACCGGATACGTTTCTGTTCCAAAAAATTGTCCCGCCGATAAGGAAGTGATTAGGATGAACAGCATTCCAACGATAACGATACTGATGAAAACCCAATTTTTAACAATGAATTTAAAATCAACGTTTGATAAACTCCAAGCTGTTTTTAGGTTTTGTTTTGTGGAAAAATCAAAACTAATTTGAGGAAGATTTATTTTCGTAATGCCACCAAAGTTATTTTTAGTGACACGTTCGTTGCTTTTGCTTTTTCCTAATGTTAAAGCGGTTTGGGTGAAGGAAAAATAGCGGTACATTAATGCTAAAATTAAAGTAGAAATTCCCAACCAAATAAGACGATTGTAAAGCACCACTCCCGTATATGGCAATAGGTTTTCATTCTTTTCGTATACTGTCCAGTATTTGGTATAATAATCTAAGGCATCCGAACCAAAAGGTTCAAAAAGAGCCACTAGGTATCGGTTGTCCGCATCTTGAGTAAAGCTACTAATGATACTTTGAACAAATAAAAGCAAAATAACCGTAATAAATCCAACCGAAATATTTCTGGTGATGGTAACCATTGAAAACACAATGACACCATAAAAAATTAGATTCGGAATAATAAAAATGAGGTAACTTTGAATGTAAGCTATAAAACGATGAGGTCCCAATAAATCAGGATTAACGCCAGGTAAAAAAGATGCTAAAAAAGCACCCAACCCTACAAATAAAGTGATTAAAACAACTACTAATAAAGAACTTAAAAACTTGCTCATTAAATAATCCCATTTGGTAAACGGATACGAAAATAAAATGGTGTGCATGTTGTATTTAAAATCCCTATACACCGAAGCACCAATGATAGATGGCAATAAGAAATAGATGAAGACTGATAATCCGTTCAACATTCCGTTTAAAGCAATGGGTGAGTTGGCCATAGCATTGGAAGAAGTGGTTGTTTTAAAACTATCAAATATACCTAAACTACTTCCCATTAACAATAACGATAGACCAAAAAAGATGGCTACATAGATATAAAAAGCGGGGTTTTTCAACCACCTTTTTAACTCGAAGGTAAAAATGGTTCCAAACATATTATTGATCGTTTTTTAATGCAACAAAATAAACATCTTCCAGTTGTGGTTCGGCGGCAGCAAAACTGTCATTTGGTTTTTCTGTACTAAAAACTCGAATGTTTAACGTATTATCTTGATTGTAATTGGAAGAAATAATATTAAATTCTTTTTCATTTTCTTCTAATGCTTCTCGAGTGATTACTTTGGTCCAAATTTGTCCTTTTAGCGCTTCGGTTGCTTCTTTTGGAGTGCTGTGGCTTAAAATTTTTCCGCCGTTTAAGATGGCCATTTGATGACACAGTTCTTTGACATCATCAACTATGTGTGTTGAAAAAATAACCGTGTGATTGGTTCCAATTTCTCTTAAAACATTCAAAAAACGATGTCTTTCTGCGGGGTCTAAACCTGCAGTTGGTTCGTCAACAATAATCAATTTTGGGTTGTTTAAAAGAAGTTGTGCAATACCAAAACGCTGTTTCATCCCACCCGAATATCCACTAACATTTTTCATTCGCACATCATACAAATTGGTCACTTCTAAAACTTGTTTCACGATAGCTTTCCTGTCTTTTTTGGATGAAATACCTTTTAATCTTGCAAAATAATCCAATAAATTTTCGGCAGACATGTTGGGATAAACCCCAAATTCTTGTGGCAAATAGCCCAGTACTTTTCTCAAATCCATTTGGTTTTCGAGAACATTGATGCCGTCAAATTCAATCGAACCTGAGTCGGGTTTTTGTAGTGTTGCAATCGTTCGCATTAAACTGGATTTTCCTGCGCCATTCGGGCCCAAGAGCCCAAACATTCCGGAACCAATTTCAAGATTTAAATTGTCTAATGCTTTTACGCCATTACTATACGTTTTGCTTAAATTGTTTATTTGAAGTTTCATAAAGTGAATTTTTGTTTTGTAGTTGGTTGATTTTTTGTTGAAATGTTACAGATTTTATCAAATATATTTAATTAACCACAAAGTACACAAAGCTTTTACACAAAGTTCTCAAAGGTGTTATGAAAAGTTTTATCAAATGAGAGACAAGAAATGAAATAGTGAACTTCGTGCTTTCTTTGCGAGCTTCGTGGTTAAAACATTTCATACCTTTGCTTTTTTGAAATTAAAAAAATCATGTTAGAAGACAAAACACCACAACGCACTTCACTTTCTCAATTGGGAGAATTTGGGCTTATAGAACATTTAACCAAAAACTTTGACGTAAAACAATCCTCAACGCTAAAAAGCATTGGCGATGATGCCGCGGTTTTGGATTTTAAGGACAAAAAAGCAATCGTTTCAACTGATTTGTTGATTGAAGGCGTGCATTTCGATTTGTCCTACATGCCGTTACGTCATTTGGGTTATAAAGCCGTGGTGGTGAATGTTTCGGATATTTGTGCGATGAATGCTAGAGCAACTCAAATTACCGTTTCAGTGGCGGTTTCCAATCGTTTTCCGCTGGAAGCTTTAGAGGAATTGTTTGACGGAATTGCCTTAGCGGCCAAATTTTATAATGTAGATGTTATTGGTGGCGATACCACTTCTTCTCAAAAAGGATTAATCATTTCGATAACCGCCATTGGCGAAGCAAATGAAGATGAAATTGTGTATAGAAATGGTGCAAAAGAGGGCGATTTATTAGTAGTGACTGGCGATTTGGGCTCGGCTTATATGGGATTGCAAGTGTTGGAACGGGAAAAGCAAGTGTTTCAGGTCAACCCAAACAATCAACCCGATTTGGATGCGTATTCCTATTTAATAGAGCGTCAGTTAAAACCAGAAGCACGTCATGACATTCGAATTTTATTAGAAAAGCTAGAAGTTAAACCAACCTCCATGATTGATATTTCGGATGGATTGTCTTCCGAGATTATTCATATTTGTAAACAAAGCAACGTGGGGTGTAATTTATATGAAGAAAAAATTCCGGTTGATCCGCAGTTTATCAATGTTTGTGAAGAATTCAATATCGATAGCACGACTATTGCCATCAATGGTGGCGAAGATTATGAATTGCTTTTTACCATTGGCTTAGATGATTTTGACAAAATAAAAGCCAATCCAAATTTCACGGTTATTGGACACATGGTTCAGGAAAGTGAGGGAACGCATTTAATTACAAGAGCGAATACTAAAATCCCTTTGAAAGCACGCGGTTGGGATGCCATGACTGAATAAGTAAAAAGCGATACCCAAAAGTATCGCTTTTCCTCCTAAGTTTCATAAATTAAGTAGTAGTACAAAGTGTCTCGCTACCATAATCTGCTAGATTACCCTAAAATCTTTTATTAAGTTAAGTGCAGCATTTTGATTGGTTGTTACGGTTTTCCGCATAATCCTTAAATAACCCCTTTATCTTTTGCCATGGTTATTAAATCATTATCATTTCCATTGATTACCTCGAGGACTTCTATTATATTTAATTTACGTTTTTCAATGGCATTAATGGAAAGTGGAATATATTGAGGTAAATCTTTTGTTTTTACGCCTTTTGATAAATGAAATAATATTTGTTTGTCAAAAACATCCAATTCGATGTTGTTATATTGGGCTTGTCCAACGAGTTTTATAACGGTTTGACTGTAATAACTTTCATTTTTAATGATTTTATCAAAAGCAAATAATAATTCATCAAATGTTAAATCGTTTTTGATAATTAATCCACCAGGATTAATGTTCTTGATGATATTATTTATTTTCAATAACTCGGTGTGCATGGTTAAAAGTATAATTTTACACTCAGGCATTTCAGTTTTAATTAGCATGGCCAAATCTTCTCCAGAGTAAATCCCTTTTTCGGCATATTCGGGCATGCTGATGTCAAAAAAAGCAATATCAAACGGCTCCGTAGCTTCAACAATGTGTTCATAACCAGCGATGCAATTGCCTGCTTGGGTTACATTAAATTTTTGTCCTTGCTGACTGTATTTATTAATGGCATTTTTATAAGCTTCAATAATAAATGGATGATCATCTACAATTAAAATGTTCATTAGGTCTTTCATGCTTGTGCTTCAATTATTTGTTTAGTTATTATTGGAATGGTTATTATTATTTGAGTACCGTTATCTTTTTCTGATTTAATGTCAATAGTTCCTTGACATTCGTGTGTTCTTGAAATCATGTTTTGCACGCCAATGCCTTTGCTTTTTTTGTTGACATCAAAACCTATTCCGTCGTCTTTTATTTTTAAATATATATTTTCTTCATCGGCTTTTATTTCTACAGTACTATTTTTTGCGTTGGCATATTTATTAATGTTTTGCAGTCCTTCTTGCAACATTCTATACATATTTATTTTAATGGAGTTATTTATTTTATCCCAATTAACATTATTATCGATGGAATAACTCAATTTAACTTCATAGGAAGCTTGCTGTTCTTCTAATAAATTGTGTACCAAGGAAACAAAGTTATTAATTAATTCTTGTTTTTCTCTGTTTAAATCATGTGAAATTTCACGAATGTCTTGTTCTATGGTTTTCAACTCGTTTAACAATTCCAACCTACGGTTGACAGTTTCTTCATCGTTTTTGTTATTCAAAC
>NZ_JBKCVI010000035.1:0-5560 GCF_046317795.1 Flavobacterium sp.
CACATAATCCCTAGATATAAAGGCGATGTAGAAAATCCAAAAGGCGGAATTCGTGGAGTAATTCCCAGTAAAAAAGAGTATTAATTTAAAAAATTGATATGGACGAATTAGTTAGGTCAAATAAATTACAATTTTAAAAAAGTAATTATTTTATTCAAATTTACAAATAAACATTCGTTACTTCCTGCGTCAGTACAGGCAGCTCAGGGTGACATAAAATCCCAACTGGTGCTTGTCTGTGACGAGTACCTCTCAAGAAGTCGCCCTGCGGTGCAATAAAATAGAAAAGTACAACGTTATCAACCTTTTGAACTTTGACAACGTTTATTTCAAAAAATTAGTATTATTTTTGAAAGTAAAAAAAAGAATAAATATTCGCTTATACCCCCAAATTGGGGTAGATATACTTAAGTTATTACGGGTATTTAGAATTTAGTGTCATGGCTTTCGCAAAAAAACCGAATAAGAAAAACAAATAATATATTGAATAATTAATGGCTGAATTTTTAACTACTAGCGGAACTTCTCATTATATTGAAAACATAATAATTGATGCAAAAACTAAACTTATTTTAGTGTCACCATATTTGCAAATATCAAAAACTTTACAAGAAAGATTGAAAGACGCATCAAATCGAAATGTAAGAATTAAGATAATTTACGGAAAAGACGAATTGAAGCCTAATGAAAAGAATTCATTATCAGAACTAAAAAATTTAGAATTATATTTCTCTGGAAATCTACACGCTAAATGCTATTTTAACGAAACTAAAATGGTAATTACATCGATGAATATGTATGAGTTTTCAGAAAAAAACAATCGAGAAATGGGAGTTCTAATTGACCTAAATGTAGATAAGGAATTATTTGAAAAGGCTGAAAATGAAACTTTATCAATCATACAATCGGCTAAAAAAATAAGAATAAATAATTATGATAGAAATTACCGAAATGAAAACTATAATAATAACACTAAATCAAATTATAAGAACAGAATTAACGGACATTGTTTAAGATGTAATGACCGAATAAATTATAATCCATATAGTCCATTTTGCGGAGAATGTTATTCAACTTGGTCAGTATATCAAAATTATGATTATGGCGAAAACGTTTGTCATAGGTGTGGAGAAAATGAAATAGTAAGTATGAGAAGACCGCAGTGTAATAAATGCTTTAACTTATGGACTAACGAAAACTAAATTAGCCCAGCCAATAACCCTCCCGCTCCTCGATTCCTAACGCGTGTTAGTTACCCGCTCTAAGAAGTCGCCCTGCTAAGCAATAAAAAAGAAAAGTACAACGTTATCAACCTTTTGAACTTTGACAGAGTTTTTTTTAAGAAATTAGTATTATTTTTGAAAGTAAATAACGGAATAAATATTCGCTAGTACACCTACATTGGGGTAGGTATACGTATGTTATTGCGGGTGTTTAGGCGTTAGCAAACAGCTTTTCAAAAAACCATAGAAATGACATTTTATTTTGACAAAAAACTATTTACTTATTTAAGTTTAACATTTATTTTAATGACAGTAATAGGAACAATTTCTCATGAATATGGTCATTATCTATCTGCTAAAATTTTAGGACTTAACTCTAGAGTTAATTATGGAATGACCATTATAGAAGGTAATCAAAATAACTTAATTTCACCCAAAGAAAGATTTATAATCACTCTTGGCGGACCATTACAAACAATCTTAACTGGCACTTTGGGAGTTGCATTATTATATTTATCAAGAAAATCATTTTATCAAATTGAAAAATTATCGCTATTACAATGGTGTTATATTTTTACTTCACTTTTTTGGTTAAGGCAAGTTTCAAATATGTTTACTTGGGTTCTTTTCTACTTTATAAATGGAAAATTTGGAGTTCGTGGAGACGAAGTAAAAATGGCCCGATATTTAGAATTACCAAAATGGTCATTTGTTTTAACGACAGCACTGATTGGAGTTTTTGTACTATGGACAGTAGTTTTTAAATTTATTCCGAAAAAAATTAGAATTACATTTATAATTTCTGGACTTGTTGGTGGTGTTTCTGGATATATATTATGGTTAGAGTTATTTGGAAAAATAATAATGCCATAAACCTATAAGCCGATTTGCTAACCGCCGTTTCAAGAAATGGCGAAACCCAACAAGTGCTCGTCCAATCTCATTAAGTTAAGCACTTACTTGTCATATCGACCAACGGGAGAAATCACATAAAATGAGTAACTAATGAGATTCCTCTTGTCCCGAAGTCTCGGGAGAATGACAAAATGGTGGGGATTACCCAACTGGTGCTCGTCTGTGATGAGTATCCCCAACTGGTGCTCGTCTGTGATGAGTACCCCTCAAGAAGTCGCCTAGCATCAATTCTTTGTTTGCTTCATTTCATTTCTAATAACAAAAACGGGCTTTATCGCTTAATAGTAAAAAGTTAATTAAGTTTAATGCAATACTATTATTGTCGCAAATTTCTACTATTTATGCGACAAAATAAACCCTAAAAACGATTTAAAAATCAGATTGTAAGGTAATTATAAAAGTAAAAAAAAGCCAGTAGGGGTTCGGAAAGTAGGTGTGTATTATGAGGATATATTTTGTAACAAATTTAGAATACATTGGTTACAACTAAAAAAAACAATAGCTACAATTACTGGAAAATATTTGCGTAAAATCAAGCTTTACTGGAAAATAAGACTTCAAACTCTGGCAAAAGTAACTTTTAGTGGAAATCAAAATAGGGTATCAATCTATTTATAATGGAAAATTTTTGCGTAAAATAGTCTTTTACTGGAAAACAATAACTAATTTTGAGTTTAAAAGCCATTATAATGGAAAATAACATACCAATCCACCTTCAAGAAATCATTTTTGCAACAAGCGATATCGCTTTGAACAGACAATTAAGTAAACTGGAAGAAGAAGGGCAAATAAAAAAAATTGCACCTCGTATCTATACTTCAAACTTCAATGAATCGGAAGAAACAATCATTAGAAGAAACATTTTTACCATTTTAGGCAAACTATATCCAGGAGCAGTAGTAAGCCATCGCTCCGCTTTAGAATTCAAACCAACATCAGCTAATCAAATTTTTGTAACCTATACGTACACCAAGAAAATTGAGCTACCAGGAATAACAATCCGTTTCATGGAAGGAATGCCTGCTATAGAAGGAGATAATCCATTTTCAGGAGAATTATTTGTATCACAACAGGAAAGAGCATTTTTAGAAAACCTGCAATCATCACGTCAAATTGGACCAACTTCCAAAACAATTACGTTACCAGAAATAGAAAACAAACTGGAACAAATAGCACAAGTAAAAGGGGAAGTAGGACTAAACCAGTTCAGAGACAAAGCAAGAGAAATAGCAGAAAAACTAGGAATGCAATCCGAGTTTGAAAAACTAAACAAACTAATAAGTGCTTTGCTAACAACAAAACCGTCCAAGATACTAACTTCACCAATGGCAGTGGCAAGAGCTTTAGGAAATCCGTATGACAAACATCGCTTAGAATTATTTGAAAAACTGTTTGTAGAATTACAGCAACAACCCTACAAAGATCGAAAAGATGTAAATACAGAAACCAATGCTTTTAGAAACTTTGCTTTGTTTGAAGCTTATTTTTCAAACTATATTGAAGGAACTATTTTTGAAATCGAAGAAGCCAAAAGCATCATTCAAACCGAAATTCCAATTCCAAATCGTGACGAAGATTCACACGACATTTTAGGAACATATAAATTAGTAAGCAATCAAAAGGAAATGAGTACAACACCTTCCAATCCAGATGAATTACTGAACATAGTACAATATAGGCATCAAATACTTTTAGCAGCCAGAACCTCAAAAAAGCCCGGACAATTCAAAGACAAAAACAACCGAGCAGGAGAAACTCATTTTGTCGACCATACTTTAGTGAGAGGAACTCTAATAAAAGGATTTGATTACTACCAAGCATTACAAGAACCATTTGCTAAGGCCGCTTACATCATGTTTATGATAAGTGAAATACACCCATTCCTTGACGGAAACGGTAGAATAGCAAGAGTAATGATGAATGCTGAATTAGTTAAAACTAATCAAACAAGAATAATAATTCCAACTGTTTACCGCGATGATTATTTGGGAGCATTAAGAAAACTATCAAGAAACGATGATCCAGCAGTTTATATAAGAATGCTACAAAGAGCACAAGAATTCAGCGCCACATTAATAGCAAACGACATGGAAGCGTTAGAACATCACTTAACCCAAAGCAACGCCTTCAAAGAACATGACGAAGCAAAGTTGAAGATAATCGCTATTCCCTAAGAACGAATAAATAATGCTAAAATAAAATCAAGCGTTTTATCTCTTCAAAAGGCACTCCTTTGCCAACGCCCCCAATTGGTGCTCGTCTGTGACGAATACACCTCAAGAAGTCGCCTTGCGGTGCAATAAAATAGAAAACCACAACGTAGTCATGCGTCAGCAATCCGCGACGAAATTATAAGAAAATTTGTTTCTTAAAAAGGAAACTTATATCTTTACCCAAAATAATATAAAAGCATCAAATGGAATATAAATTCAAAGTTGAATTTCTTGAACCAGTAATGGAATTTTTGGAAAGTTTAGATCAAAAGTCAAGAGAAAAAATACTTTACAATATTTGGAAATCAAGAAGTCTAAATGATAACGAATTATTTAAAAAACTTGATGGTGAAATTTGGGAATTTAGAACTTTATATAATAAGCAATATATTAGATTACTTGCCTTTTGGGACAAATCCAATAAACAAGATACAATTGTAGTTTCGTCAAATGGTTTTATAAAGAAAACAGACAAAACTCCAAAAATAGAAATAGAAAAAGCTGAAGCTCTAAGGATAAAATATTTTAACGAAAAAAAATAATATTATGAAAACATATAGTTTAGATGAAGTAACTGATAGATTCGTCGGAAAGAAAGGAACTCAAAATAGAGATGCTTTTGAAAATGAATTAAAGCTTGAACTTATTGGTCAAACGATCAAACAAATTCGCAAAGAGAGAAACTTGACCCAAGAACAATTAGGCGAATTAGTTGGTGTAAAAAAAGCACAAATTTCGAAAATTGAAAATAGCTTAACTGATGCGAGATTTGATACAATAATGAAAGTTTTCAAAGCACTTAATGCAAAAGTTAATTTTAATGTTGAGTTGCTTAATCAAAAAGTTGCAATTATTTAAATAAATTTCCGAATGCTCCCGCGCGACTAGATCAAAGCGACTGGCTATGCCTTCCTATCCCCAACTGGTGCTCGTCTGTGTTGAGTCCCCCTCAAGAAGTAGCCCTGCGGTGCAATAAAATAGAAAACCAACTAGTGCTCGTCCAATGTCATTAAATTAAGGACTTATTTGTCATTCCGTCTCGTCTTTTGGGACGAGAGAGGAATCTCAGCTGCCTTTTTATAAAAAAGGTTTTTAATGTCCCGTAAAACCTATATATTTATTTCATAATTAATTAAAATCAGTTCGGATGGAGGGTTTTTAGAAGAACTGATGTTAAGCCACATTTCAACTAGCTAAACAACTATATAC
>NZ_JBKCVI010000036.1:0-2840 GCF_046317795.1 Flavobacterium sp.
CTCACGGCAAAGGTCTATAACCTTAATGCCATTTTCATGCTGCGTCAGAATAGAAACAATCTGACTCTCGGTAAACTTGGACTTTTTCATGACTACGAAATTTAGTAATTTTAATCGTAGCTATTTTCGGGGGAGCCTTCAAAACTACATCAATCATGGATTTTTGTAACTCATCAAGAGGCATCATTTCGGGTAATACAACTGTAGTAACAGTAGGATGTTCTAGTGCCCCAAATCCTTTGGCATCATCTGGTTTCATAGATGATAAATACAATAAAACGCTATATTTATTAGTTGAATTGATATTGCCTAAAAATGTTTTCTGAGCCGTCATCATTTTCTTCATTTCAGGAGTAATGCTTTCTGCTGTTACCATACCTGAAGGCGAATAGACTGCAATTAGAACTTCCATGCCATTTACATTAAATGAAGTATAATCCGGCTTAGCATACATAATTGGATTTTCTACTAACTCAGCGTATCGAGGCGTATAAAACACATCTTTAGTAGTACTTGCGTCGGTATCAATCATAGAAGTAGCACCCCAAAGTGTTTCGGGATGGGTGATAGTTAATTGATAAGGCAAATCCTTTTTATCTTGAAAGTAGCCCACAAAACCATGGGTGTTTAACATGAAATTTTTGCCTGCATCAATATTGGTCCCTGCAGGAGAAAAAACATCTTCTCCTGCAATCCCTCCTACTTTTTCAGTGTCGTAAGTGTCGTTAACTAGATAGGTTATTTTAGAAAGATGTTTTGCGTTAGAAATCGACCAGGTATTGTCGTCGGATTTGGTTACAGGCAATTCACTTCCTTTTGTATCTAAAGCTTTGAACTCCTCAATAAATTTCCCATAATTATCAAACGAGTAGGTGCCAGGGACAATTTTAGGTATGCTGTAAGTGATTTTCTCCGACTTGGTCTTTGGTGCTTTTACAGTCACTAGTACCTTGTCGTCTTTCACGTCAATTAAGTCGATACCAACTTTGACATATTGTTTAGATGTTTCTTTTTTTTGTGCATTAAGTGTATTACTGCTCCATAAAAAGGCTACGATAGCAATTGGAATAATAGATTTTTTCATTTTTTTATAGATTATTGATGTTTTTATTGTTAAAATTTAATTTAAAGTTTGTTTTTTTGTCTATTCGATTTTGCACTTTCTATTGATGTTAGCTGTATCGTCCCAACGGTTGCAGGTAACGGTCCGCGGCTAAAAGAAGTTGGCGCTTTTGAAGCACAAATTATCTTATGAAAACCACACTTCAAATGTAAAACAAATTTTCATTAGATGCAGAATGCAGCCAATATATTTTAGCCGCTGTTAGCAGGCGTTGTTCTTTTCCAGCCTAGTTTATTATATAATAAGTCTTCATATTCTTTGTTCCCGCTTATGGCACTTATTAACTCTTTCGCATTACTTGGTATTCTTTTTCCGTCCTTAATTTTGTCTGAATACCTAAGTTTGTAATGGTAAAGTTCAATTATATTTGAAGTATGATTTGCCTTTTCCAAAATTGTCTCATGCAACTTGTCTGTCTCTCCATTTTCCTGTGGTCTTAACCAATAAATTAGGTTCAAAATTCCAATTCGTTCAACAATGTCAACTTTGTTAAATTTCTCTGTCAAATTTTCCGCAATTGCTTTGACACCAAAAGTTGCAATGCAAGGTTTAATGAATATTCTATTGAAACTTGAGTCTTTAAAATTTATTGCAATTGTAATTAATGGTTCAAGTAATTCTTTGTCGAAGTTGTCATACAGATAAAGTAGGTCGGCAACAAAATACTTATTAGCATTTTCAGATTTGTTGAGAAGTAACTCAATCAGTTCAATTGTCTGCAATTTAGAAAGAATGGGGTTACCCTCTTTGAATTCAATCAATACTTCATTGTCTCGATCATATTCAGGAGAAAAGTATTCACCTAATTCTTTATATTTTTCAAGTGTCGTTTTAATGTTCATGGACAATGCCTGCTAACGATTTGCATGTATTGCGATGGCTGCGATACCGAAGCACTGAACTGCAAACCTATTACAAACTTAAAAGAAAAAACTGAACTTTCAAATTTACGCTGAACCAGCAGCTAGCGCAAACATGCTGTTATGCCTTCGTGCCATCACTTCTGTATTTCAAAATGTCCTTTATTCGGATTTACACCATTGCATCGACAAGTCAAACAATTCTCATTTGTCACCCAAATTAAATTGTCTTTATTTGCTTTATACCATTCTCGGATTTCAGTTTGATATTTTTGTCGGTTGTTAAAATTAAAATACAATTCAAACCAATAAGGGTCGTAGCCACAACCATATTGTCTCTTTCTTTCATTAGCTTCATTATATCTCGGCAAATATTTAATAATTTCTTGTAATACTTCGAATGCAATGTCACCAACTCTATAATTCATTCCAAATTGTCGATTTTGAACTTCCGTAATTGTCGTATCCGATAATTTGTCTATAAGGCTTGGAATAATTATTTGTCTTTGTTTTACAAGTTGCCAAAAAATTTGGTCCCCACAACTGTCCTTTGAATTTATATTTGAATTAATACTTCGTCCTTTTCGAGTTGCTTTCACATATTTTAAACTGTCAACTATTCTCTCAGTTTCCGTTTGCGAAAAAGTCAAACATGGAAGAAATAAGAATAAACAAATTAACACTTTCATTTTAATTAAATTTTTCTCCGGCATGAGGCATAACGTTTCCGGGCTTAGTGAAGTGGGGCCAAAAGTACAATCTTTATTAGTATTCACGTCTCCAAATATACTAAAAATTGTTTACGAAGACGTGAGGCCCCATTTATCTAAGCCCGTGTTATGTACAGTTGACGTGCT
>NZ_JBKCVI010000037.1:0-6825 GCF_046317795.1 Flavobacterium sp.
AGAGGGAACAAAGCCCACTTTTTCGGTAATTTCAAAAGAATTGTTTTGGTTTAAATCTACGTAAACTTCAATGAACTTTGTTTCGCAATCACCTTGTATGACTTCAAGAGAAGTAGTTATGTTAACTCCTTTTTGAAGCAAAATAGGGGTAAAATTATTAAAGTAGACATATTTGGATGTTCCAGAATTATAATTTCCGGTTTGTCCACCCAAATACCCACCTGTACTATTAGAAAAAGTGCCCAATTGAAATTTTATTATTGGGTCAAAATAAAAAGGAACGCTTGTACCAGCACAATAAGGTGCTGGATTTGTTATTTGAGCAAAGCTGCTTAAAAAAGTTAAGACAGCAACAATTAAAAATAGGTTCTTTTTCATGATTTTTTATATTTAAAAATTAATTTTTTATAAACTTACTTTTAAAACTAGTATTTCCACTTGCAACCTCAATGATATACACACCATTTGATAAATTTTCAACAGAAACTTGGTAAGTATTTTGAGTTTTTTCAACAATTAATTTTCCAAATAGGTCAAATATTTTAACAGACTCAATGTTTAAGTTATTTTTAGACTCAATATTTACAACATTTTGCGAAGGGTTAGGATAGATAGAAAACTGGTCTTGATTGAAATCGTCCAAAGATAGATTTGAAACAATGTTTATCATATAATCCTCTGTTTCACCCACAGCTAAAACATTTGGAGTACCATTAATAGTAACGTTGGTACAAGATGGTGCAGGACCATTTGGACCATTCATTCCCGTAAACATATCATCTTCATAGACAAGAACGCGTAACCTAGTTTGCCCATTACTTACAGTACTTGGAATGGTAACATTAACAGTTGTGCCTGTATTAAATGGGAAAATCACATCTATAACTTTTTCACCAACATCATTAAAATCATTGTCTCTATTGAAATCTATAAACGCTAAAACCCTATGTGTAGAGTTGTTATTATAATTTACTGTTAATGTGGTAAATCCATTTCCTTTAACAATATTAGGTATCGCAAGGTTATTGTAAAAAACATAAGCAGCTCCTGGCCATCTCGTATTACCTGAATTATTCGCAAGAGTACCGAAACTAACATTTGTAATAAGTCTATCGGGTAGGTTAAAAGGTGCGACATTTTTAAAACCGGCTTCACAATAGGGCGCAGGATTGGTTATTTGTGTAAAGCCAGTAATGCTAATTAAAAGACCAA
Source organism: Flavobacterium sp. (assembly GCF_046317795.1). Lineage (GTDB taxonomy): Bacteria > Bacteroidota > Bacteroidia > Flavobacteriales > Flavobacteriaceae > Flavobacterium. Next base: position 1,213 of record NZ_JBKCVI010000037.1, read on the forward strand.
AAGTTAAGAGTAGAACTTGTTTCATGATGTGATTTTTTAGTTGTTAGTTAATTTTTTTGAATAGAAAGGGTTAACACCCAATAATTCTATAAAACAAAGTTAATTTTAACTAACGCACAAAACATCCCCTTTTTGTAGGGTTTTGAAAATATCCCATAAAAGAGGGATGGAAGAAAATCAATCGATAAATTCTAAATCGTTTGCTTTTTTGATAAGTGTAGTTATTTTATCGACATTAAATTTATAAAATAGTTTTTGCTTATGACTTACCACGGTGTGGTGGCTGATAAATAGCGCTTCAGCAATTTGGTTGATGGTTAATCCTTTGGCTATTAAATTTAAAACTTCTTTTTCTCGTTCAGAAAGTTTTGGTAAAATGGATTTAGTACTTGATTGGGCTTCATCTTCATTTGCAAAAATGATTTTGTTTCGAATTGTTTCACTAAAAAAAGGATTTCCTTGAGCAACAGTTGTTATGGCATTAACTAACACTTCTTTATCCGAATTTTTAAATAGATAACCATCAACGCCTATTTTTATTAAAGATTTGATGATTTGAATTTCTTCGTGCATCGAAAGAATGAGGATTTTAATGGTTGGGAACTGTTTTTTTATAATCTGGCTAAGTGCTATTCCGTCCATTTCGGGCATACTAATATCGCTAATTAAAACATCTACTGAAGATAAATTGGGTTGATTTAATAATTCTTTTGCACTCGTGGCAGTTATAAGAATAGTTAAGTTTTCTATATCTTTCAATAAGGATGACAGCCCTTCTAGAAAAAGGGCATGATCATCAACGATAGCGATATTTATTTTATTAGTCATTTTGTATTTCTAACAAGGAATGGTAATATTAAAAGCAGAACCTCTTCCTATTACCGAATCGATAATTAGTTTTCCGCCTAATGCCTTTATTCTTGTTTCTAAATTACGCAACCCGATACCCAATCTTTTTTTTGAGGTGTCAAATCCATTTCCATTATCTTCAACAACCAAGTTTAATTCTCGGTCAAATTTGTTTACATTGATTTCTATTTTTGTTCCATTGGAATGAGAAACGGAATTCTTAAGCAATTCTTGAATCATTCTATACACCGTTACTTGAATTTCTTCGGATAATTGATTGATTTTATCTTCCTCTAAGTATTCTAAACTAATTTCGAAATTGGTTGCATCCTTAATTTCATTGACTAAATTATTGATAACTTCAATAAATATAGAATCTTTGAGTTGGGGACTTATCAAATTGTGGGATATAGCTCGAACATCATTGTATAAAAAATCCACATTGTCGATTACTTTTTCTATTTGTGGGTTTTTATCTTTCTCGGTAATTTTTCTCAATTTTAGTTTGATTGCCGATAGTGTTCCTCCTATTCCATCGTGTAATTCTGATGCAATTCTATTTCTTTCATTTTCTTCGCCTTTGATGTAATTGCGCATCGATTTTACTTGTTCGTTTTTAATTAGCTCAACTGCTTTTTGTTGGTACAATTCCTCTGATTTTTGGGCTAAAGCTTTACTAATTTTGGCTCTATTTTTGTAATTATAAACCAGTATGATTGATATAATAATTATCAGTATTGAAAAGCCACCAACGCTGTTTTTAATCAATTTTTGTCTGTTTAATTCTTGCAAAGCAATAGCTCTTGCCTTGTCTTGCTTAGCTTTTACAATGAGTTCTTTTTTCTCAAATTCATAGTTCATCTGAGCTTTAACAATTTTTTCAGTATTCTCTTTATTTTCTATACTGTCCCTTGTGGTTATAAATTTTTTATAGTGATGTAGAGCCAATTGAGGCAGTTTTTGCTTTTCATACAAAATACTCAGTAATTCCTCACATGCCCAATAGGTGTTAAATCGACTAATTTCTTTTGCTAATTTAGAAGCACTTGAAGCAAATTGAATGGCCAATTTGTCGTTATTCTCTTTCTCATAAATTGAAGCAATAGATAGCTTTGTAATTGCAATAACTTCTTTTTTTTGAGTTTGTTCTCCAATTGTAAGCAATTCAAAAAAATATTTTAGAGCGAGATCATTATTACCCATTGTTTGATGATAGAGGCCTAATGAATTGTATAGCATTACTTGTGATCTTTTCAAATGATATTTTCCAACTAATACTTCTGCTTTTGTGTAAAACTCTAATGCTTTTATAAATTCATTTTGTCGCAGATAAACGTTTCCTATACAGACATTGCTTCTGGCACTGGCATCGTAGTTTTTATTTTTTAACATAAAAACTTTACTGTAGTATTCTATTGCTTTGGGATAATTTTTTAAATTAAAATATATATCTCCAATTCCAATACATAATTCGTGCAAATTATTTTTATTTGTTTTTTCTCTTATTTTTAATGATAGTAAGAACCAATTTAATGCGGAAGGAAAGTCGTTAGTAATTAATGAAATTAAACCTAAATTATAATATGATCTAGCAATAAGATCCTCACTTTTTATAATTTTAGCATAACTAAGACATTTTCTAGTGTAATACTCAGCGACATCATTTTTTCCTATGTTGGAATAATAAGTGCTCATCCCACCATAAACTGCAATTAATTTTTCTTGTATTATATTTTTTCTTTTTATTGACTTCTCCTTTAAAAGTAACTTTTCTAATATATTTTTAGCACCGATGGTATAGGAATAAGCAGTTTTATAATCATTTAAATGCAGTATATAATACTTAGATAAAAAAATTTTAGAATTTGCTTGTCCAAACAAGAATTTGCATTTTTCAGCTTTTTTTAAAGCCATTTTATAGTAAGTAAAACTTGAATCTGCATTGATATTCTCAAATTCCATCCCGATATTGATGTAGAGTTTCACCAACGAAGAATCAACGGTAGTTTTTCGTGATATGCCTTTTAAACTGTCTATTTTTGGACTTTGGGCATAAAATGAGAACGTGTTAAAAAGAAGATGTAAAAAGATTAACTTTTTAAAGTTTTTCCATATGACCATATTATTTATTTTTTGTCAATTGTAAATGAAATTGATATAAGATTAAAATATCTTCCTTTTAATTTAAATAATTTCTATATCTAACTCCAAATATAACTAAAAATGGTTTGATAATCCTATTCAAGTTTAGAATTGGATTTACCTTGATACTCATTTACTTTCAATCAAAATAAAAAATGCAAAAAAAAATTCCAATTGAAGTTGTTATTCCTAAAATAATTGCAAAATTTGAACTTAAAATTCCTACTTATGAAATCACAGCAATTAAAATGGGCACTACTTATTGTACTTGCCCTGATTTGGGGTAGTTCATTCATATTAATAAAAAAAGGATTAGTGGCGTTAAACCCATTCCAGTTGGGATCACTGCGTATTATTTTTTGTTCATTATTTCTTTTAATCATAGGATTTAAAAGTTTGACAGCAATTCCACAAGGTAAATGGAAATACATAGCATTAACTTCCTTATTTGGGACTTTTATTCCTGCGTATCTTTTTGCCATTGCTCAAACACAAATTACGAGTTCGGTTAGTTCTATTTTGAATTCATTGACACCTTTAAATACCTTAATTCTTGGAGCATTGGTTTTTGGATTGGATTTTAAAAGAACTCAAATTTTTGGTATAATTATCGGCTTGATTGGAACAATATTGCTCATTTTTAATGGCGCAATTAACAATCCAAATCAGAATTATTATTATACAATTTTAATACTAATAGCTTCTGTTTGTTATGCCATGAATGTGAATTTCATAAAAAAATATTTATCAGATGTTAAGCCGGTTGCTATTACAACTGGCAATTTTCTAGTGATGTTGTTTCCGGCATTACTTATTTTGAGTTTTACTAATTTTTTCTCTATCATGCAGGTGGAGAAAGTATCACATGCACTACTTTTTATAGCCGTTTTAGGTATAGTTGGTACAGGAATAGCCAATATTCTTTTTTATAAATTGATACAGATTTCCTCTCCAGTTTTTGCAACTTCGGTAACTTATTTAATTCCAGTGGTTGCTTTTTTTTGGGGATTGTTGGATAGTGAAATGCTTACACCAATTCAATTTTTAGGTGCTTTTATTATTCTCATTGGCGTTTATCTTTCGAGTAAAAAGTAAAAAAAAGACTGCCATTGCTGACAGTCTTTTGAAAATGCATTTGATATTTATTTATTGAAAGTCGGCATCAGAAACGCCTTCGTTAATTTTTACTTCAGACATTTTAATGTCCAATTCAAAACCTACATTCATGATTTGGTTAAATGGAACTTTAACACCTTTTACATCTCTGTAATCATTGAAGCTTGTAACGCTAGTCATCTTTTGTCCACCTTGTTCTTGGATTGTTGATTCAGCAGTCTTCAAACCTGATTTTACATCATAATAATAAATACTAGTACCGTCAACAACCGCATAACAATCGCTTCCATTCATTGGCTCAATTCCAGAAATAGTAACTCCTGTTTTTGTAGCTAACGAAGTTTCACTAAACAACACAGCTCCTTCTTTCATTTTTGCCAATTCTTCGCCTTCTAAAACTTTTTTCTGTCCTTGAGTTGTCATATATCCCGAATTTCCATTCACTACTTGTTTCATCAAACTCATTCCTGGCATACTGATTTCTACCATCATTTTTCCAGCAACTTCATTTTTTTGAATGTATGATAACGGGGCAGGAATTTGAGGAATTGAAGTTGAGCCAGTATAAGAAATTGATTTTACTGATTTTACAGCTTTTTCTCCTCCAATAGCAGTTAAATAATTATCCATAACAGTTTTTACGGTAACTCCAGCAGGAACTGGTTTTTTCATTACTGGTTTTTCCGTTGGATTTCCAAATTTATCAAAATACGAGATAGGAATTTTTAAACTTTCTAATCCTGAAAGTACTTCGGTTGCTTTTCCAACAACCAAAATTCTTAAATTATCGGCTAAGAAATATTTATTAGCCACTCTCATTACATCTTCGGGTGTAACCGCATTGATGTTTTTGATATAGTTTTCATAAAAATCAGCTGGTAAACCTTCGGTTTGAATGTTTAAAGCATAACGAGCCACGGTAGCTGGTTTTTCAACCTGCATTACAAAACGACCAATGTATCCTGCTTTTACACCATTTAACATTTCAACATCAACTTTTTCAATTCTAATTTTTTTCAACTCTTTTAATGCTTCTACTACAGCGCTATCAGTAACGGCATTTCTCACTTGAGTGTTTGCTCTAAATACGCTGTAAACGTTTTTGTTAAAACCTACACTTGAACGAGCACCATATGTCCAACCGTGTTTTTCTCTTAAATTCATGTTTAAGTAACTATTGAAATCGCCACCATAAACTTGATTCGCTAAAATAACTGGAAAATAGTCAGGATCAGAAACTTTTAAATTTACAGTATTTAAAAGTGTGATTTCTGATTGTACCGCGTTTGGCATATCCACAAAATTGATTTGTGTAGCAGCAACATTAACAGGATTTGGATACGTTAATTTTGGAGCAGTAGCTTTTGCCCATTTCCCAAATAGTTTTTCAACCATTTTTTTAACCTCTTTGGTCTTAACATCACCAACAACAACTAGGTAAGCTCGCTCTGGCACAAAATAGGTTTTGTAATTGTTTTTTACATCCTCTAGAGTAACGTTATTGAT
>NZ_JBKCVI010000038.1:0-10931 GCF_046317795.1 Flavobacterium sp.
CATAGAACCCATAGTATTGCCATGATAGGCATTATGACACGAAATCAACTGACTTCTACCAGTAACTCTTCGAACCAGTTTCAAAGCACCTTCGCAAGCTTCTGTTCCCGAATTGACGAGATATACTTTGTTTAAACTTGGAGGTAAATTCTCAACCAATAATTTACAATACGCTACCGCTGGATGTTGAGCATATTCCCCATACACCATGACGTGTGAATATTTGTCTAGTTGGTCTTTTATAGCTTGATTGACTCTCGGATGTTGATGTCCCAAGCTACAAGCCGAAACACCAGCTACAAAATCTAAGTATTTTTTTGCTGAAGTGTCGTAGATATAAGAACCAATGGCATGTGAAACTTCCATTCCTAATGGATAGGGTGTTGTTTGCGCTTGGTATTTTAGGAAATCTTCTTTCATTAAGACGAACTTTTAGACAATCGTATTATTCGTTTTTTTGGTAATTAGTCACCGTATTGCAATTGGAACACCAATTGAATTGCTCCTCTTGGCTTCTCAAAAAGGTTTTGGTTACTTCATTGCAATTTTCACAAATTTCCTCGTCGCTTTCATCTTCAAATATTTGAAGCGGACAAGCATTACAACTCCAAACCGTAATATTAGGTAGCACATCGCTTTCATGCCATGTGAAAGCATCTTTTTTACACTTAGGGCAAATTTGGGTAACCATTATTTTACCATAGGTTTAGCATTAGCTTCATTATTTTTTACTTTCGGCTTTGGATTATTTTTATCGTAATTCAAAGTTGCTGCACTGGGTTGTAATGGTATGTTGTCGTTTACCCTATCTTTTATTGTTGCGGCCTTAATTTTAGCATCGATTTCGTTTTCTTCAGCAGGGAAAATATCTTCTTTGGTTTTTATTCGTTCATCGCCACGCCAAATAAAGCCACGCAGTTTCCTGGCATTTTCGGGTAAATCGCTTTCAGGATAAATATCGCCATCAATTTGATTGTAATTTGTAATTGTTTCTATAGTATTTTTATCTAATAGCATATTAATTTTACTGCATACACTTTTGTTAATTCCAATGAGTTCTTGGTTGTCATTCCGCATATAATATATTACTTCAGTGTTTTTGATGATATCCACTTCTCTCAATTTGTTGTCCTCAAATTTTCCATACAAATTTTGCCCTTTCACTTGATTGTATCCTGTACTGAGTGTGTCTTTAGAAATAATAAAAGCGTTATTCAATACTTTGAGGGAATCGAGTTTTTCTGTTTGTTTGTTCCCAATGAGATGCATAATATCTCCCGTCATTTGGTTTTCGTAATTCCAAAGTATGGGATTTTTTATCAATTTGGTTAAACCGGTTTTTTGGTCAGAATGAATGGAGTCACATTTACCACTCATATCTGTTTTGTAGAAACGCACATTGTTATATGCTCTCACGATTCGCTCACCAGTTTTGCCAGTTATAATCATTTTTTTACCATGTACATACATCGAGTCTTTGTCAACTAAAGTAATGGCAACAGCTCTTTTGGTTATCATCATCGAGTCTTTTTCAGTTTTCAGATTTCGATAAATTTCGGCATAATGTCCTTTGATAAGCCCTTTATTAATAGTATCGGTAATTTTTACATTATTCGTAGCCGAGGCAAATTCTCGGTTTCGGTCATAGTATAAACTGTCACCTTCAATGCGCCGGTCTTCGTATTTGATATAGGATTTTCTTTTGAAATAAGCGAAATTCTTCTTGGTATCATAAAATCCTTTTTCGGTGTAAATGAAATTTTCTTTACTCGTGATAGTTGATGGACCGAATAAATAGGAGTGCCCCGAATTGGTATAATAATCCAAATGATTGGACTTAATAACATACTTTGGATTTGTTAAGGATACGGCAGTCGTGAATTTAAACTTCTTTTCATTGGCATAATATTTTCCAGCTTTGCTTCTAAGAATATTGTCTTTATTGGTAATTATCCCGAGCGAATTATAAAAAGCTTCTTGTGTATTTCTATCAAAATTGATGGTATCAGTGACCAAAGTCGATTCGGGAGAACGCATAATAACATTACCAGTTGCAAACGCTTTTTTTACTTCACCACTATATTCGGCATATTTACTGTTTAGAAAAAGGGTGTCACCTTGCACCATTTGAACTTCTCCAAAAGCTTTTAGGTAATTTTCTTTTTCAAAAACATATGCTTTATTACAGGTAAAAACAACACCTTCATGGTTCACTCTCACATTGCCTTGTAGTAAAACAGCATCTGGAATTTTTTCATCATCTTTATTGAAAAAATCAGCATGTTCAATGATTATTTTGGAAGTTTTTTGTGCTTGCAATGGTAATGTGAAGCACAACATAAATCCTAGGATAAAAAGTAACTTTTTCAAGTGTTTTATTTTTTGCCAAATTTATGAAATTAGAGACAATCATTTTCTTTATTAAGAATTATTTATGTTACCCATTATTTCAATCAAATCTTTATATTTGTGTCTACGTCTTGTTGCTTAAATTGACAAGTATAAAATAGTATGAAAAAAATAGTTTTATCAGTATTGGCTTTGTTTTTTACTATGAGTATAACTTTTGCCCAGAATAAATCAAAAACTCCTATGAAGAACGAAATGGAGGTTGTAGACCAACCTAAAAAAGCGGTTGTTTATCAAGTTTTTACCCGCTTATTTGGGAACAAGAATACCACCAACAAACCTTGGGGAACCATTGAAGAAAACGGTGTTGGGAAATTCAACGATTTTACCGATAAAGCACTGCAAGAAATCAAAAAACTGGGTGTTACCCATATTTGGTATACAGGAGTTCCTCATCATGATGTGATTCGTGATTACACCAAATACGGAATATCCAATGACGATCCTGATGTGGTGAAAGGACGTGCCGGTTCTCCTTATGCCGTTAAGGATTATTACAATGTCAATCCTGATTTAGCAGTAGATCCAGCCAAGCGATTGGAAGAATTTGAACAGCTAATTGAACGTACTCATAAAAATGGTTTGAAAGTCATTATTGATATTGTTCCGAATCATATCGCGCGAAATTACCATAGTTTGAGCAATCCAAAAGGTGTAAAAGATTTTGGTGCCGATGATGATACTTCGGTGGAATATGCTCGAAACAATAATTTTTATTACATCCCAGGCAAAGCGTTTGAAGTGCCAACTTCAGATACTTATCGACCATTAGGTGGTGAACAAAATCCACTGATTGATGGTAAGTTTACTGAATTTCCTGCCAAGTGGACTGGCAACGGCTCACGGCAAGCAAAACCTGATATTAACGATTGGTATGAAACAGTGAAAGTGAACTATGGTATCAAAACTGATGGTTCCAAAGATTTTCCCGAATTGCCAGCTGGTTATGATACCAAAGATTACAAGGAACATTTTGCCTACTGGAAAGATAAAGATGTACCGAGTTCTTGGAAAAAATTCCGAGATATTGCTTTGTATTGGACTGCCAAAGGTGTAGATGGTTTTCGTTATGACATGGCCGAAATGGTGCCTTATGAATTTTGGAGTTACATGAATTCAGCTATTAAAATGAAAAAGCCAAACGCTTTTTTATTAGCCGAGGTATATAATCCAAAGGAATACAGAAACTACATCAAGCTGGGCAAAATGGATTATCTGTATGATAAAGTGGAAACCTATGACCATTTAAAAGCCGTGATACAAGGCAATGCCTTACCAGATCCACTTTCGGAAATTCAAAAAAACATGATGGATATTGAACACCATATGCTACACTTTTTGGACAACCATGATGAGCAACGCCTAGCCAGTAAGGAATTTGCAGGAACACCCGAAAAAGGAAAGCCGTTGATGGTAGTTTCGGCTACAATTAGTTCAGCGCCAACGATGGTATATTTTGGACAAGAAGTGGGTGAAGCAGGTAATGAAAATGGCGGTTTTGGGACTCGTTCACGCACTTCTATATTTGATTATGTTGGCGTACCAAGTCATCAGCGCTGGATGAATGGAGGTAAATTTGATGGAGGACAATTGACACCAAAAGAAAAAGAGTTGCGCGATTTCTATTCTCGTTTGTTGAATTTCACACTAAAAAGTGAGGCATTGATGGGTAAATTTCAAGAAATACAAACCATTAATAGAAACGAAACAAAAAATTATGACTCAGGATTGTATTCCTATGTTCGTTATAGTGATTCCGAAAAACTGATTGTGGTTGCTAACTTTTCTTGGGTAACTACTAGTAATTTTAAACTCATTGTTCCAGCTGATGTTATTTCAAAATGGAGTTTAGCTGACGGAATTTATACTGTTACTGACCAACTGTATGGAAGTACATCGGAATTAAATGTAACCAAAGGTGTTGGAACAATAAAGCTTTCTGTAAAACCAAGCGAGAGTTTTATATTTAAATTGTAGATAATGAAATTTCTATCTTCTCTTTATATAATTTATTTTGCGGTGAATACGATACTATTGTTCGATTTTAATGGAAAATCTGATATTTCTAATTGGAAAATTGTTGATGACTCTGTAATGGGAGGAATTTCATCAAGTGATTTTTCTGTTGATGCCAATGGTCATGGGGTATTCAAAGGAAGTGTTTCCTTGGAAAATAATGGTGGGTTTTGTTCTTTACAGCATTATCTAAAACCTGTTTCCTTGAAGGAAAATAAAATTTTCAGTATCCGATTGAAAGGTGACGGCAAAAAATACCAGTTCAGAGTGAAATCAAACCGTAGTGATTACTATTCCTATGTTTATGAATTTCAAACCACAACCGATTGGCAAACAATAGAAATTCCAATTTCCGAAATGTATGCTTCTTTCAGAGGCAGAACTTTAAACCTTCCAAATTATGATGGAAATAATTTAGAGGAAATCGCTTTTCTAATCGGAAATAAAAAGAAGGAAGACTTTCAATTGCTAATTGATAAGATAGAAGTGAAATAATAAACTATTATTATAAACCCTTTGGGTGTAATTAGTTTTTAATGATAATTTTTCGTCAGTTCGATTTTCGATAGAAAATCGTCCTTCGTTTTCACTCAGGATGACAGAACAAGAAAAATTTCATTAAAAACGGTTCTCGATTAGCTTCGCTCATTTCGGCTACTGCCTCTGGTCATTTTTTGTTCCTCTCGTCCCAAAAGACGAGATGCACAAAAAAACACTCCTTTAGATTTGTTTTAATAAATTTAGGTAAATTTAGAAAAGAGAAAAGTGTTTAAGTAAACTAAGAATCAACTGACGTTTTTTATAATTACACCCAACTGGTTATTGTAAATATTTTTTTATTATAAATATTACCATAGTTAAGCAATCTAGTATAATCACGCTTAACAAAACTTAATTTCTTAATGGTTTAAAAACTTTTCTGCATTTACTTTATTATTTGTCACAACAATGAAAAAGAAAACTATTTGATTTTTTATTGTCAATAGCAATTTATGAAAAGCTAATATCGGATTCCCGTTAGGTTAATATTTTTTTCCTAATTACTATCAATGCAAAAAGCAATAGCGAATAGGCAATAAAAAATGGCACTATAAACTCAATCCAACCCAAAGGCAGCATCACAGCAATGATAAGTAATTGAAAGCCCAAACCATAAAGCGAAAGTAAGGTCATAAACCAATTCGGAAAGTTTTTTACTTTATACGCATCTTTGTCTAAGCCATGAATGATTTTGTCAAAAGTTCCGTAAACAACAGTATAAATTCTAAATAAAATATTGACTGATTTTTGACTTTCACCAGGCAATGCTCTGGGAGTTTTATATTCAAATATTTTACTGGTAGTATCTCCACCAACTGATTTGTTTCGGAGAATTACATAATAGTAATTGTATAAAGTGCCTTGCAATTGGATACCAATAAAAGCTAATAAAGTGAACCAAATAGTGGTTTTAGAGACATAACAAATGGCCATCAAAAGCATGAAATTCAGCACAATATCAAACACACTATCCAAATATCTTCCTGAATAAGAAGGCGTTTTTTTTAATCGTGCCAATTCGCCATCGGCAGCATCAATGCCCGATTTTAAAAGGATAAAACATCCAGCCAATACATAATGATTGGTCAAAATACAATAGATAGCAATCAATCCAGAGAGACCAAAAAGCAAGGTAACATGAATAGGAGTAAAGCGGGTATTCTGTAATTGAGTGGCAAAAAATCTTCCAAAAGATCTTCCGTAATCGGATAAATCTAAAAATTTATCTTGAGCGGCTAGTTTAGACATTTATGTTGGTAAACAAGGAACTGTGACAATATAGTCGGGGTATGCGTTTTATTTTGATAATCGATGCAAAGTAAAAGTCATGGCTGTCAATAAAAAGAATGCCATCACTTGATGCGTTAATCCTAACCAAAGCGGAACGCCATATAACAAGGTGAAAACGCCTAAGGTGAATTGCAAAAATACTAATATAACTAGTGTTTTCAAACCATTATGTTGTTGTGTAGTTAGTATATATTTTTTGCTTTTAAAATACAAGAATACAATCAATCCAACTACTATATATGCCATCGTTCTATGCACAAATTGCACACCACTTTTTCCTTCAGTAAATCGAAGTAACCAATTCTCTTTTTCCAAAGCGATACTATCGTGGAAGAATTGTCTATCGCTCATCAATGGCCAATGATTGTGAACTAAACCAGCATTTAAACCAGCAACAAATCCACCATAGATTATTTGAATGATAAGCAAAACTAGTGTAACGCGTGCCAATTTTTTCAGCGAAACGATTACCTCTCTTTTGTCTGGATAAATCAAATCTAAGGCAACCCAAAGTGTGTAAGCAAATGTTAGAAAAGCAAATGTTAAATGCAAAGCGAGTCTGTAGTGGCTCACATCTGGATTGTCAACCAAACCGCTTTTTACCATAAACCAACCAAAGAAACCTTGTAATGCTCCCATTCCAAGCAACACAAAACACTTTTTCAGTGTAGCACTATCAATTCTTTTTTTGATTAAAAAATAGACAAACGGAATAATGAAAACCAAACCAATAATTCTACCAATAAACCGGTGAAACCATTCCCAGAAATAAATGAATTTATAATCTGAAATACTGAAATCGTTATGGATATTTATTTTTTGGTATTCGGGAAACTTCTTGTATTCTTCAAATGCTATATTCCATTTGGTTTCTGTCATTGGCGGAAAAGTATCGGTTACCAAATGCCAATCGGTCATCGATAAACCTGAATTGGTAAGTCGGGTAATCCCGCCAACAACAACCATTATAAATACTAAAACGCAACCCGAAAGAAGCCAGATTATAACAGATTTATTTTTTAACATTTGATACTAATAATTTAATTATGATATCTCAATTTTATTGTGCAAAATTAATTGATTTTAAATGGTATTGATTTTTAGACAAATCATAAAGTTTTCCTAAGAACTTTTTCAAATGCTTTTCTTGGACTTCCTCTAAAATAAACTTCGCCACAATAGATGTATTCCATTTTTTCAAAAATTTTCAGCATGGCAAAATTATCAAAATTGGTATCTACTTTGATGCTGAATATATGGTTGTTTATTGAGAAATCTTCAATATTTTCGAGCATTATTTTTGATAATCCTTGCCCTAAATAGTTTTGAGCAATTGTAATTCTATGTACCACAACAAAATCATCATTTGTAAGCCACTTGCCTACAATTTTTTCATATTCAGGTTCATAGTTACTAATAACGGCACAATATCCAATGATGGTATTTTCTTCAGTTAAAACAAAACCATATCCTTTTTCTATATCAATTTCAATCACTTCAGGGTTTGGATAGCCATCTTGCCATTGATTGCTTCCTTCTTCTTTTCTTCGTTGAATAGCAAATTGAAGAATTTCCCAAATTTTTGCTTTTTCAGAAGGTAATGCTTTTCTAAAGTGATAAATTGACATTGGTTTTGTGTGAAATTAAACTTTTTTCAACCCCATTTTCTCGGCTTTTGCCAAAACAAAATCATAAGCGGCTTGATACTCATTCGGTATTTCTCCTTCAAGTATAGCTTCTTTCACCGCTTCTTTCAAAACGCCAATTTCACGAGAAGGTTTTAAATTGAAGATTTCCATAATTTCTTCACCCGAAATTGGTGGTTGAAAATTACGAACATGGTCACGTTCTTCTACTTCAATGATTTTACGACGAACGATGTCAAAATTATTGTGGTACTTTTTAAACTTCGATGGATTTTTGGTGGTAATATCGGCTTCGCAAAGTGTCATAAGATTGTCCACATCTTCACCAGCATCAAACACCAAACGACGCACTGCCGAATCAGTTACCATATCTTCTGAAAGTACGATTGGTCGTGAACTCAGCATCACCATTTTTTGTACAAATTTCATTTTTTGGTTCAATGGCATGTGCAATCGTTCAAAGATTTTCTTGACCATTTTTCCGCCCAGGAATTCGTGTCCGTGAAATGTCCAACCTTGTTTTTTATTGAATTTTTTGGTTGGTGCTTTTCCAATATCGTGTAACAATGCTGCCCATCGCAACCAAACATCATCGGTATTTGGACAAATATTATCAACCACTTCTAGCGTATGATAAAAATTGTTTTTATGGGTTTGTCCCTCTATTTCTTCCACAGTATTCAACGCTGTTAATTCAGGAAGAATGATGTCTAATAATCCTGTTTTGTATAAATGTAAAAAACCAATGGAAGGTTTTGATGTTTCCAAGATTTTGTTCAATTCATCTACAATTCGTTCGCCCGAAATGATTTTGATGCGTTCTTTATTAGTTGCAATTGCTTCCAATGATTTTTCTTCGATAATGAAATTCAATTGCGTTGCAAAACGAATGGCACGCATCATACGTAACGGATCATCAGAATAGGTAATATCAGGATTTAAAGGTGTTCTAAGGATTTTGTTTTCTAAATCTGATAATCCGTTGAAAGGATCAACCAAATCACCATAGTTATCTTGGTTCAAAGAAAAAGCCAAAGCATTAATCGTAAAGTCTCGACGGTTTTGGTCGTCTTCTAAAGTTCCGTTTTCCACAATAGGATTACGACTGTGTTCAGCATAACTTTCTTTTCGGGCACCCACAAATTCGATTTCGATTTCTTTGTAGCGAAGCATAGCAGTGCCATAGTTTTTGAAGACCTGAACTTTTGGTTTGTTGGGTAATAATTCGGAAACTTTCAGCGCTAAATCAATTCCGGAACCAATCGCCACGATATCAATATCTTTCCTACCTGCGGCAGGCAGGTCTAAGTCACGTTGTAATAAATAATCACGAACAAAACCGCCAATTACATAACTTTCAAGATTAAGTTCTTGGCTTGCTTTTGAAATGATTTCAAAGATTGGGTTATTTAGTGCTTTTGTGTAGTTCATTTTATTTTTTTTCAATCTTGTCATTTCGACAAAGGAGAAATCACATAATCCTGATAGAGTAATGAGATTCCTCGTGCCTCGGAATGACAAACAGACTCTATTTGCGAATAATCTTCACCTGATTGTCCAGCGTAAGTTTAATAATAGTCGAAGGTTTATCACAAATTTTTTCGTGATGCAAATTTACTACATAGTCCACACCATTTATAATTTCGGGGCCGATTTCTTTGAAAGATTTTGGGCTGAACATTCCTGAGATATTAGCAGAACTAGAAACTAATGGTTTTTTCATGCGTTCCATCAGTTTAAAACAAAAAGGTTCTTTCACAATTCTAACTCCAAGTGATTTGTCATTGCTAATTAGATTTAAAGCTATGTTTCTAGGATTGTCAAGAATTAAGGTAGTGGGTTTCTCCGATAAATCAAGTATTTGCCAAGCCACTTCTGGAATGTCTTTGAAAACGTTGTACATCATTTTTTCTCCATTCATCAAAACAATCATGCTTTTACTTTCTTCGCGTTGTTTTAGAGCATAAATTTTTTTCACAGCTTCAACATTGGTAGCATCACAACCGATGCCCCAAATCGTATCGGTAGGATAAAGAATGATGCCACCGTTTTGTATGACTTCGAGGGCGTTGTGGATTTCGGTGTTGATGTCGTTCATTATTGTTTAAATGGTAAGAGGTTTTAATTGTTTTTAATTATGGCTGGAATACCAGCAACCATTCAATTAACAGGAACATCACTTGTAGGAAACCAGCAGCAGTAACAATTACGTTTTTCCCTATATTTTATTATGTTTATAACATCCCTATTTTTGAGTTATATATAAATCCATCTTTTTTAACAAAAACTAATTCAACCAACCATAATACTTGAGGCGAAAAAGGTCTGTTTAGATCAGTTAAATCAAAAAGAGAATATTCTTTCTCATTCATATAATTGATAACTTTTAAAATCGAATTATCAAATAATTTGCTATAAACTGCAGCTTCTATCATAAATACTTCTGTTTTTCCAAAATATTCGGACGCTCCTTCTAACACTTCTAAATCCAATCCTTCAGCATCAATTTTTACTAAATCAGGAAATGGTAAGTCGCTTTTAGAAATTAGTAATTCGTTTAATGTTATAACAGAAATTTCCTTTTGTTTGTATCCGTTTTTTTCTGCTTCTTCTTTGCTAATTCCAAATGTACAACTATCATCCCTATCTACAATTGTGAACAAAAAGCTACCCTTTTCTTTTCCTGCGCCAACAGCTAAATAGCTAATTTTTGGATTTGAATTTAGTAAATCCTGAAAAGAAGACCTTAGCCAATTTTGTGGTTCAATAAGAGTAAAGTATGCTTCAGGTACATTTTTCAGTACTTCTCTAGTCCAAGTGCCATGATTCGCTCCAACATCAACGATGTGCTTTGGAACAAATCCCAAAGTTTTTAGGTTATCAAATAATAGTTTTAATAAATTGTTTTTGGAGTTATTTTGAGAAATTCGATTTAATCCATTTCTTTTTAAAAGCGAAGTTATTATTTTTAGTTTCATTTTTTTTAATTTTAAAAGATTACAAAGAAATCTATAAAATGCTTAAGTATAC
>NZ_JBKCVI010000039.1:0-16883 GCF_046317795.1 Flavobacterium sp.
TGTTGACACATATAATCAAGTAAGTCCCAATCAGAAACTTTCAGTGGTTGAAGGGTCAACACTAGGAGTAAATTCATATGAAAATTCAGTGTTTACGATGTATCCAAATCCTGTAAAAAACAATATTACAATTGCAATCAATACGGCTAATCCTGTTGAGTTTACCACTGCCGAAATATATGATTTGACAGGTAGAAGAGTTCAATTAACAGCTGTCAATAATCTTAATATAAATGTTGATGATTTATCTACTGGTACCTACATATTGAAACTAACAGATAGTAACAATAAAAATTACACTCAAAAATTCATAAAAGAATAGTTAATTTTCTTGATAAAAAAATGTCCCAAAAGTTTTTCACTTTTGGGACATTTTAGTTTACATAGGCATCTTATTGGTTATAATTCCTTTTCCATAACATAATCATCCATTACATAACCATTTCCAATATCAATAACCTCTTCGTAATCTATGCAGAAACCTAATTTTTTATAAAAATCTTGTGCACTATTATACTTATTTACATTCAACAACAAAGCTTCTTGAAGGTGATTTTTTGCTTCAGTATGAATATAATCAATAAGTTTTTTCCCGATTCCCTTTCCTTGCTGCGTAGATAAAATATAAATTTTATGAATTTTTGTTTTTTTTGTTTCACTATAATTCAATTCAAAAGAAGCAAAACCAAGCGTATCTCCATTTTCTTTTGCCAAAATAAAATGATGATTCTTACTATTCGCTTGTAATTGTAAAGAGTCAATACTATACATCATTTCCATCATATAGTCTAACTGTATTTCACTCAGAATAGTTCCGTATGCAATTGGCCAAACCTCTTTGGCAATGGCTCTGATTGCTGTAAAATTAGTATCCGCATTTTTTTCTATTGAAATCATTTTTTGAATGCTGTTTCATAGGATTTAATCCAATCGGTAACCGAAATTTTACCAGCCAAATCACCTATTAACTCATAAGGGATGTCATCCAGTTTTTTGAAACGAATACAACTTTTACCCATATCCAATTTGGTTTTACTATTTTTAGGATATTCAGCCACAAACCATTCTAAAAGTTGATTATCTGCATAAATTCCCATGTGATACAAAGCAATAAAATTCTTTTGAGAAGCCAAATTTATGAAAGGTAAAGGCAGTTTTGGGTCACAATGGTATCCTTCAGGGTAAATAGAATGCGGAATCACAAAGCCCAACATACCATAAGACATAACTTCTTCAAAACCTTGAGGAATATTTTCTATTATGCTATTTCGAAGTTTTTGCATTACTTCTTTTCTATCGTCGGGTAAATTGGATAAATATTCTTGTGGTGTGAGTGCTGTTGATTGCATTGATTTAGTTTTTTGCATATCAAAAATAGAAATAAATTTAATAGATTTACGAATTGATTTCATTTACTATTAATTATGTCCAAAAGCCCTCTAAGAAAAGATAAAACATGTTTAAACTGCAGATATGTAGTGGAGAATAGATTTTGTCCCAATTGTGGTCAGGAGAATACCGATACTCGTAAAACATTTTATCATTTATTTGTTCATTTCTTCGAAGATTTAACACACTATGAAAATGCTTTTTGGAAAACCATAAAAAATTTGCTTTTTAAACCCGCTGCATTAACTAAAGAATATCTTTCAGGGAAACGCCTTTCTTATTTGGCACCTATCCGACTTTACATTTTTATAAGTTTTGTTACCTTTTTCTTAATTTCACTTTTGCCAAGTGATATTGAAGAAGTAATTAAAGAAGATAAAACTAAAACGGAAACTAAATCATCTGTTGGTGGACTAACCAAAACTAAAGAGGAATATAAAATAGGAACTGATAATATTACTGTTTCTCCTCAAGAATTAAAATTAAAATCATTATTTGAAGAAGGTAAATTAACAAAAAAAGAATACGACACCTTAATTGATTACACAAAAAAATCTATTGAAAAACAAAGTTCCTTTTCTTTTGGAGGGGGAACATACAAATCAATTATAGAGTTAGATTCTATCCAAAAATTTGGTAAGAATAAATTAGACCCAATTAGCTATTGGTTTGGCAGAAGATTGATGAAAGTAACGCAAAATAAAAGTTCAGATGAAATACTTCCTCTATTTTTTGAATCATTAAAGCATAACATTCCAAAAGCATTATTTTTTTATATGCCTCTTTTTGCGTTTTTATTGTGGTTATTTTATGATAAAAAGAAATGGTATTATTTTGATCATGGGATTTTTACTTTACATTACTTTTCTTTCATGCTGTTAATTATTTTAATTTCAACATTTCTGTTAAGGTTTATTTATCTTTTTGGTGAAAATAGCTTTACAGAATCGATTGATATTTTGGTAAACATACTTGTCTTTTTGTGGTTCATTTTTTATTTTTATAGAGCATCTAAAAACTTTTATCAAAGTAGTCGAGCAACATCATTTATAAAAAGTAGTTTGCTTTTATTTTTAAATACTATTTTATTGGTTTTTGTTTTACTATTTTTAATTTTATATTCATTCATCAACATACACTAAAAACATGATTAAAAAAACAATTGCGCTATTATTATCTGTTGGGATTTTTTCAAATTGTACTTCTCAAAAATCAATTACCAAAAACGTTGATTCTTCCGATTATTTTAAAGCAATAACAACTGAGAGTTTAACAACCAATTTAACCATTATTGCTTCCGATGAAATGGAAGGACGCGAAACAGGTAGCGAAGGGCAGAAAAAAGCAGGTCGCTACATCATTGATTTTTATAAAAAAAATGGCATTGGTTTTCCAAAAGGGGCTACAAGCTATTACCAGCCCATTCCTGCTTCTTATCTAAACGCAAAGTATAATGAGAATTTGAAAGACTCCGAAAACATTTGGGCTTTTATTGAAGGTTCAGAAAAGCCAGAAGAAATTGTAGTTATTTCTGCTCACTATGATCATGTAGGTGTTAAAAACGGCCAAGTATATAACGGTGCAGACGATGATGGCTCAGGAACTGTAGCTATAATGGAAATAGCCGCTGCGTTTCAAAAAGCAAAAAATGAAGGTCATGGCCCAAAACGTTCTATTTTAATTCTACATGTAACTGGCGAGGAACATGGTTTACACGGTTCGCGTTACTATTCTGAAAATCCCCTATTTCCCTTAGCCAATACGGTTGCCGATGTGAATATTGACATGATTGGTCGTCGTGATGAATTTCACAAAGACAACAATAATTATGTATATCTAATTGGTTCCGATTATCTATCTACCGATTTATATAAGGTGTGCGAAGAAGTAAATAAGAAAAATAATTTATTAACTATTGATTATAAATACAACGATAAAAAAGACCCAAACCGTTTTTATTACCGTTCCGACCATTATAACTTTGCTAAAAACGGCATTCCATCTGTCTTTTTATTCAATGGCGTTCATGCTGATTATCATAAAGCTACCGACGAAGTAAGCAAAATAGAATTTGATGCCTTGACCAAAAGAACCCAATTTGCTTTTGCGATTGCTTGGGAAATTGCCAACAGAAAAGATAGATTAACTGTTGATAAAAATGATGGAGAATAGAAAAATAATTTCTTTTAAAAAACAAAAAAAGTCCCAATTTCTAGGGACTTTTGCTTTTTGGGTGGCTGACCGGGTTCGAACCGGCGACCCTCGGCACCACAAACCAATACTCTACCCAGCTGAGCTACAACCACCATTTTTAACGAGTGCAAATATATCACAATTCTTTTCTTTTGCAAAGAATAGTTCAAATTTTTTATATCAAATCTGATAAGCTATTGACCGCCACATACCTTTCTGTAGTGAACCCTTCAGCATATTCCACCCCAACTAATCGACCAAAATCTTGAGAACGATTATGAATACTCTCCAAAAAGTTTTTAGTCGCAATTGGAGTCACAGGTTCTTTGGAATTTTCAGAATAAAACTGAGAACCATAGGCCAAAATTGATTGTTCTTTTTTATCAATAAATCCTGTGATATCCACTACAAAATCGGGAATAATGTTCTTCCATTGAAGATAATGATAGACCACTTTTGGACGCCAAACTTCTTGAAATTGACCTTCAAATTCGGTTTCTACCTTACGTAAACCCGATAAAAAACAAGCATCCGAAACCAGTTTACTTCCTTTTCCATGATCAATATGTCGGTCGTCAATGGCATTGCAAATCACAATTTCTGGACGGTATTTTCTAATCATTTGAATAACTTTCATTTGATGTGCTTCATCGTTTACAAAAAAACCATCGCGCATATCCAAGTTTTCACGTATAGAAACTCCAAGGATTTCAGCCGCCAATCGTGACTCATTATCTCTAATTTCAACCGAACCACGTGTGCCTAATTCACCACGAGTCAAATCAATGATTCCTACTTTTTTTCCTAAAGAAACCTCTTTAGCAATCGTTCCGCTACAACCCAATTCCACATCATCAGGATGCGCGCCAAAAGCAAGGATGTCTAATTTCATTTTTATATTTTTATTTAAATTTAGTCCTTTTTTTATTAGTGAAGAGTGATTAGTCCTTTTCTCTTCACTCCTCCATCTTCCATCTTCCATCTTCCCTTTTCCATCTTCCATCTTCCATCTTCCATCTTCCATCTTCCATCTTCCATCTTAAATCTTCCCTCTTCCCTCTTCACTCTTCCCTCTTCCCTCTTCACGTTACAAAACTCTTTTTATCGTAATCGATTTATTCACCGTTTCCATAAATTCATCTCCCGGAATACTAGCTGCAGTTATACCACAACCAACAAAAAGTTCGGCCAATTTACCCTTAATTTTCATGCATCGCAAGTTGACAAACAAATCGGATTGTGCTGTTCTAAAAGTAGCCAAATCAATATTCAATTCTCCTAAAAACCCAGAATAATATTCTCTGTCATATTTTTCATTTTCCAAAATAAAAGCTTTGGCAGCTTCTTTTGGTAGACCGCAAACGGCAGAAGTAGGATGCAAAGCTAGTATTATTTCACCAATGGCTTTCTTTGATTTGATTGTTGCAGTAAGATCTGTTTTAATATGCCACAAATTACCCGCTTTAACAGAATAAGGACTTGACACAACCAATTTGTCAACTTTACCAACCAATCCTGAAGTAATAAAGTCTGTGACTAATTGTTGCTCTACTTTTTCTTTTTCATTCCAATTTATTTTATCAGAAACACCTTCTACTTGCGTTCCAGCTAAAGCTACAGTTTGCAATGATTTTTGGTTTAGCTTTAAAAACTGTTCTGGTGTTGCACCAAACCAAATTCCTATTTTTGGATGGTAAAAACAATAGTTAAAAGCCGATGGGTAATTATAGATTAGTTTTTTGAAAACGGTCTCTAAATCGTAATCAATTAAATCTACCAATTCCTTTCTGGATAAAACTACTTTTTGAAACTGATTATTTTTGATGGCTTCCAATCCTTTTCGCACTAAACTTTCAAAGGTGTTTTTCGCTTGTTCATCTGTTGAGTCGGTAATTATTGTCTCCACATAAAAATCTGAAATAGTTACTTTTTCAACCAATACATCTGAATATTTTTGAGGAATATATGGAATGGCATCACCATCAAAAGGGGCAAAAACAAAACCCGTTTCTTTGAAATTTTCTAAAAAATAAAGATGGTCATTCTTTTGAAATAAGCCTACAATTCTATCCGAATTTGGTTTGCAATACAAAACAAAAGGCAATTGTTGTTGTTGCTGAACTTTGACTTTTATGAATAAATCCGTCATTTAGCGTCGAGGTAAAATCATGTTTGTCAATTTGCAGAGCGAAATGAGTTTATCATTTTCATCGGTAATTTTAATTTCCCAAAGATGGATACTTCCACCTTGATGAATGATTCTGGCGGTACAAAAAACCGTTCCTTCTCGTTTGCTTCTCAAATGATTGGCCGAAATCTCAATGCCCCGAACTTCTTGCCGCTCTGGATTAATAAACATAAGCGAAGCTGCACTTCCCACACTTTCGGCAAGAGCTACAGAAGCACCACCATGTAATAATCCCATGGGTTGATGCACTCTAGAATTTACTGGCATTTTGGCGCTTAAAAAACCTTCCCCAGCATCTATATATTCTATTGCTAAGGTTTCCATCAAAGTGTTCTTGCTCCATTCGTTACAAAGTTGCAACACTTTTTCTTTATCAAATGCCATAGTTATTATATTTACTTTGCACAATTCGACCCACAAGTTTTCGAGTGTAAAAATACTATTTAATGGCATTAGAAAAAAATCAAGTGCATTTTTATCATCATTTTTATCCGATAAAATTTTAACAAATTATGAACAGGTCGCTCCTATGGAGCTAATTTAGTTCCATCGGGACTAACTGTTTGAAAAAAAAGATGTAAGTCAAAAACAAGCTCCAGCGGAGCGAACTGTCGATACATTATAAACATTCGGTTAAAAATTTATATATTCTTTTATGTCGAACAACAATATTTTATAATAAAACTGCCTTTTTTACGTTTATAAAAGTATTTACAAATTAACACAGTTGATGATTTTCAAATTAATATATATATTTACACAAATTCAAAACACCAATGCGTAATTTTCTAATTCTATTTTTTGTCAGTTTAGCCATAACAGTTAGTTCCTGTCGCCAAGACTTTGTTTTCGAACCTAGCACTGGCGATTTATTTTTTTCAAAAGACACCGTTTATTTAGACACCGTTTTTACCAATATTGGCTCCAGTACTTATACTTTGAAAGTATATAATAGGAGTAATAAAGACATCAAAATCCCAACTATTCAACTAGGCAAAGGTCAAAATTCAAAATACCGAATGACGGTTGATGGTATGACAGGTGAAAACAACAGAATTTTTCATGATGTAGAATTATTGGCAAAAGACAGTATGTATATTTTCATTGAAGTCACCTCCGATGTAGCTGATGCCAATCCAACCGATTTTCTTTACACAGACCAAATCCAGTTTGATAGTGGCGATAATTTTCAAAAAGTGGAGTTGGTTACGTTGATACAAGATGCTTATTTTATTTTTCCACAAAGAAGTGGTGTCAATGATGATTTCATATATGAAACTGTAAATTTTGGTGTAAACGATGATGCAGAAAATGTAATTGCTATTGGAAGTAATTTAGATCATAGTGACCCTATAAATGGTGATGAATACACTTGGGGAAACACTAAACCTTATGTCGTCTATGGATATGCATTTGTTCCTGATGGAGAAATTTTAACTGTAAATCCTGGCGCGCGAGTTCATTTTCATGCAAATTCTGGTTTAGTAATTGGTAAAAATGCTGTATTAAAAATTAATGGAGGTTTATCGACTACAGAAGCTTTGGAAAATGAAGTTATTTTTGAAGGAGACAGATTAGAACCCGAATTTTCAAATGTTCCTGGACAATGGGGTGCAATAATTAACTATTCTACTTCTACAAATAATAGTATCAATCATTTAACTTTAAAAAATGCAACTATTGGAATATTATCAAATAATTTAGCAACAATTACTGATACAGCTTCACCATATTTAAAAATACAAAACTCTCAAATTTATGATTGTTCTAATTTTGGGTTATTAGCAAGAAAATCAAATATAGAATGCGCAAATCTAGTAATAAATAATGCTGGTCAGGCTACTTTAGCATGTACTTATGGTGGTACTTATAATTTTACTCATTGTACTTTCAATAACAATTGGTCAAGTTCTAATCAGGTTGCTGTTTTAGTTAATAATAATCTGGAAACCGATGATACCATTTATGTAAAAGATTTAGTTGCTGCAAATTTCAATAATTGTATTATTTATGGTGGAAATCAAGTTGAAATGATTCTTGACAATGTTCAATCAGATACTGTGACATCACTTTTTAATTACAAATTCAATCATTGTTTAATACGATTTAATAACATTAGTAATCAATTCACAAGCAATCCTTTGTACCAATTTACAACAGATTCAATACATTATGTTAATTGTTCCATTGCTACAAATTCTTCAACTTTCAATCCAAAATTTGAAGATGAATCTTTAAATCAGTTATGGTTATCAGAAGATTTAAATTTACCAAATGATATCAGTTTTACAACACTATATCCTTTTGATATAAATAGTAATGACAGAACTACATCAACAGATTTGGGTGCTTATCAGTTTATTCCTTAACTTTATTAATATGCATTATACGAAAGGTTTCTGTTTTGCAAATTGAAACCTTTTTTTTATTGTCAAAAGCTCGTTAAAAACTATTTGCATCTTTTTTGGCACTCCACACTATTTGACTTAAATTTGCACAACAACTAAAATTGAACCTTAATCAGATGCGAATCTGAAACACTAAAATAAATTCAGTGTAAAAAAGTTCAGATTAAACACAACACAATGATTCACTTTTTCGGAAACGAAACCACTACTGTATTTGCTGTGCAATCGCAAAAAACATCGAGCGCAGACGAGATGTCGGCAGAAACTATCTCAAAATTAAACTGGTTATTTCAATCTGAACTTGTTTCAGATTCTCAAACAAACATATCAAAATCCGTCCTGACGGATTTTTTTATTGGTCCACGCGCAGCAATGGTAACGCCTTGGAGTACTAATGCGGTTGAAATTACCCAAAACATGGGTATAGAAGGCATCATTAGAATTGAAGAATTTATAAAAGTTGCAGCCGATTTTACCGATTTTGACCCAATGCTTTCGCAAAAGTATAGCGAATTAAACCAAGACATTTTTACCATCAACATCAAACCAGAACCTATTCTGGAGATTGAAGATATAGCAGCTTACAACAAACAAGAAGGATTGGCATTAAGCCAAGAAGAAGTTGACTATTTAAATTCGGTTTCCAATAAAATAGGTCGAAAACTGACCGATTCAGAAGTATTTGGTTTCTCACAAGTCAATTCTGAACACTGTCGTCACAAAATTTTCAACGGAACTTTTGTCATAGATGGCGAAGAAAAGCCAACTTCATTATTCAAATTAATCAAGAAAACATCAGCTGAAAATCCAAACGATATTGTTTCGGCTTATAAAGATAATGTGGCGTTCATCAAAGGTCCAAGAGTAACCCAATTTGCACCAAAAACTGCCGACAAACCTGATTTCTATCAAACCACAGAGTTTGATTCGGTGATTTCATTAAAAGCAGAAACTCATAATTTCCCAACAACAGTAGAGCCATTCAATGGTGCGGCAACAGGTTCGGGTGGAGAAATTCGCGATCGTTTGGCTGGTGGACAAGGTTCCTTACCCTTAGCAGGAACTGCGGTGTATATGACTTCTTATTCGCGTTTGAAGCCCTTCTCCCAAAACTTCGGGAGCGCTCAGGGTGACAGTCCCGATAGCAATCGGGATTGGGAAAACGGAATGAAAGAAAGAAACTGGCTGTATCAAACCCCAATGGATATTTTAATAAAAGCGTCCAATGGTGCTTCCGATTTTGGAAATAAATTTGGGCAACCTTTGATTACAGGTTCGATTTTGACTTTTGAACACGAACACTTCGACAAGCTCAGTGAGACAAGTCGTAAGTTAGGTTACGATAAAGTCATCATGCAAGCAGGCGGCATTGGTTACGGTAAATTAGACCAATCCATCAAAAAGAAACCAACAGCTGGAGATAAAATAGTCATTCTTGGTGGCGAAAATTATCGAATTGGAATGGGGGGTGCGGCAGTTTCCTCTGCAGATACAGGAGCATTTGGTTCTGGAATTGAACTCAACGCTATCCAACGTTCCAATCCCGAAATGCAAAAACGTGCAGCTAATGCTATTCGTGGTATGGTAGAAAGCGATGAAAACACGATTGTTTCTATTCATGATCATGGTGCGGGAGGTCATTTAAATTGCCTTTCCGAACTAGTGGAAGAAACTGGCGGTTTAATTGATTTAGACAAATTACCAATTGGCGACCCAACACTTTCTGCCAAAGAAATCATTGGCAACGAAAGCCAAGAAAGAATGGGATTGGTTATTGGTCAAAAGGATATTGATACGTTACAACGCATTGCCGATAGAGAACGTTCTCCAATGTATCAAGTGGGTGATGTGACAAACAACCACCGTTTCACTTTTCAAAGCATATCGACAGGTGAAAAACCTATGGATTTCGGCTTAGAAGACATGTTTGGTAGTTCCCCAAAAACCATCATGGCTGACAAAACAATTACAAGAAATTATACAGAATTAGAATATAAAGAACAAGATATACCTACATATTTAGAACAAGTATTACGTCTTGAAGCCGTGGCTTGCAAAGACTGGTTAACCAATAAAGTGGATCGTTGTGTAGGTGGAAAAGTAGCCAAACAGCAGTGTGTTGGACCGTTACAATTACCTTTAAATAACGTTGGTGTAATGGCTCTGGATTATAACGGAAAAGAAGGAATAGCAACATCTATTGGTCATGCGCCAATTTCAGGATTAATTGACCCGAAAGCTGGAAGCCGAAATGCAATTGCAGAAGCGTTATCCAATATTGTTTTTGCTCCTTTAAAAGAGGGTTTAAAAAGTGTTTCTCTTTCTGCCAACTGGATGTGGGCTTGCAAAAACGAAGGCGAAGATGCGCGATTGTATGAAGCCGTTCAAGCGTGTTCCGATTTTGCTATCGAATTAGGAATCAATATTCCGACTGGAAAGGACTCGCTTTCGATGAAGCAAAAATATAAAAATGAAGAAGTTATTGCACCAGGAACAGTAATCATTTCTGCCGCTGGAAATTGTTCCGATATTACCAAAGTGGTAGAACCTGTTCTGCAAAGAAACGGCGGTTCCATTTATTATATCAATCTATCTCAAGACGATTTTAAATTGGGCGGAAGTTCCTTTGCACAAACCTTAAATAGAATTGGTACTGAAGCACCAACTATCAATGATGCTGATTTCTTCAAACGAGCATTCAACACCATTCAAGACTTAATCAAAGACCACCAAATCCTTGCCGGACACGATATTGGTAGCGGCGGTTTGATTACCACTTTGCTGGAAATGTGTTTTAGCCCCCTAGCCCCCAAAAGGGGAACTACACACTTTGATGAAGCGGGAATGAACCTCAATTTTGATTGTTTCAAAGAAAAAGATTTAGTTAAAATTTTATTTGCAGAAAACATTGGATTAGTACTTCAAGCAAAAGATGATACAACATTTGAAAATAGGTTAAATTCTAATAAAGTTGAATTCTTTAAAATAGGAAAAGTTCAAGAAATTCCATTTTTAGATTTTGGCACTTCGACTGCGCTCAGTGTGACAAGTTTTAATATTGGAATTTATAGAGATATCTGGTTCGAAACCTCCTACCTACTCGACAAAAAACAAACTAAGAACAACAAAGCACAAGAACGTTTTGAAAATTTAGGAAAACAACCTTTACAATATATTTTTCCATCTCATTTTACGGGTTGCCTCACCCCCAACCCCTCTCCAACGGAGATGGGAGCCAAACCCAATGCAGCTATCATTAGCGAAAAAGGAAGTTATTCCGAACGCGAAATGGCTAACGCAATGTACTTAGCGGGTTTTGATGTAAAGGATGTTCACATGACCGATTTGATATCGGGGAGAGAAACACTAGAAGACATTCAGTTTATTGGTGCCGTTGGTGGCTTTTCAAATTCAGATGTTTTAGGTTCTGCTAAAGGTTGGGCTGGTGCTTTCAAATACAACGAAAAAGCCAACACAACATTGCAAAAATTCTTCAAAAGAGAAGATACACTTTCAGTTGGAATTTGTAACGGTTGCCAGTTATTCATGGAACTAGAATTGATACATCCTGAACACGAAATCCATGGAAAAATGCATTATAACGATAGCCATAAACACGAAAGTATATTTACCTCAGTAACCGTTCAAGAAAATCATTCGGTAATGTTGAAAACATTAGCTGGGGCAACCCTTGGCGTTTGGGTTTCACACGGAGAAGGAAAATTCAAATTACCCAACGAAGAAAGTCAATACAATATTGTTGCCAAATACGCTTATGAAGGGTATCCTGCCAATCCAAACGGTTCCGATTTCAACACTGCCATGCTATGCGACAAAACGGGAAGACACCTCGTCATGATGCCACACATTGAGCGTTCAACATTCCCATGGAATTGGGCACATTATCCAAAAGATAGAAATGATGAAGTTTCCCCTTGGATTGAAGCTTTTGAGAATGCACGTTTGTGGTTGCAAATACGTAATTTATCGGCAGCACCTCAACAGTTTAAATAGACCTTGGTTGGCTATGCCTCTAATGCAACTACTATTGCAACCACTAGTAATGGGCTAGACCGAAATTATGACGCTTAAACTTTTGTGGCAGAACCTTTTACCATCAATTTGTACACCTTGTCGCCAGCTGGAGATAAGCTGACTATCCAAGGACGTGCAGTAACCACTCCTTTTATGTCGATGAAGTAATTCCCATAGGGTTTACTTGCAAAAGATCGGGTAGCGGACCAAACACGATGCAGTTTGCTGCTTCGGAGTTTGATGGGCTCTTTAACGATATCAATTTTTATTTACGCGAAACCCAGTCAGACGGTAGTTTTAATTACTATGATATAAAAACAACGCCTTACAACTTTGAGCTTCCTATTAATACACCAGACATTATTGATAATACCACTCGATTTGCACTGGTGTTTCAAAATACAACTCCCCGATTAATAGAGAGACAAAATTTATTTAATGCTACACTAAGTCCTAATCCATTTGTTGATGGATTTGCTATTCAATTGACAAACCCTAGCCAAGAACCTGTAACGATTAAAATTTATGATATGCTTGGTAAATTGGTTGAAAAAGTAATGTGTAGCCCTAATGAAATGGTTAACACTTCGTATGGAAAAACCCTAGCTGCTGGGATTTACCAAGTGGTTGTAAAACAGGGAGCAAACAAACAAACTTTGAGAAGCATTAAACACTAAATTCATTTTATCCCTGCTGAAACGAAATACTTTTTGGCAGGGATTTAATTTTGTATTTATATGAAAAAAACACTACTTATTCTTTTACTTTTTTCTCAATTGTATGTAAAAAGCCAATGCTGGCTACAAATTAGTGCTGGTAATTTTAATGGAGGTTTTCATAGTGTGAGCATTCAGGTCGATGGTTCCTTATGGGCTTGGGGTGATAATCAATACGGGCAATTGGGTGATGGCACAACTAATAATAAAAACGTACCAACCCGAATAGGGATGGATACCGATTGGGTTATCGTTGCGGCTGGCAGCCGAAACACCTACGCTATTAAACAAAATGGTACACTATGGGCATGGGGCGATAATAGTGAAGGGCAGTTGAGTGATGGTACTATTGTTGCCAAACTTGTGCCTACCCAAGTATTACCTGATACCACGTGGCAAAAAGTAGATGCGGGCGATCGCTTTGTAGTGGCCCAAAAAACAGATGGCACACTATGGTCTTGTGGGTATGGAGTTTACAGTCAATTAGGTTTTAATGATGTTAGTAATAAAGAATTTTTAACTCAAAACACCCCAATTACCGATTGGGAAAGTATTAGTTGTGGTTTTAGACATACTGTTTTGCGAAGAAGTGATAATACCATTTGGGGTTTTGGCGAAGGGGATTTAGGTAAATTAGCCACAGGTACTGATGGCGGTTTGGGAACACCACAACAATTGCCTTTACTAACAACTGGAGAATGGTCGCACGCTATTGCTGGAAGTAATTGTGCTGTATTCAGAAAAAATGATGGAACACTTTGGGGTGTTGGACAGAATGGTAATGGTAATTTAGGGATTGGTAATATTATATTAGGCATATACCCATTAACACAAGCAGGTAATTTTAATGATTGGTTAAGTATAGAAAATGCTGCAATCCATACATTAGCATTAAAAAACAATGGCTCGCTTTGGGCTACAGGTTTAAACACCTCAGGGCAACTGGGCATCGGCACGCTTACTAGCACCAATGTTTTTGTGCCGGTGGGTACTGCCACCAACTGGGCAAAAGTGCGGTGTGGTCGCCAGCACACCCTAGCCCTAGACAGCAATGGTACGTTGTGGGCATGGGGTTTAAATAGTTCTGGGCAACTGGGTGATGGCACCACAGTAAACAAGAGCGTACCTACCCAAATAGGAACGGTGTGCACTTTGAGTGTGAATGAGTTTGAAAAAAAAGTGATGCAGGTGTTAACTAATCCTGTTGACAACCAAGTGCAACTGTCGTTTACCTATGATGGGGTTAAAAAACTTACGGTGTACAACATGCAAGGTCAGGCAGTACGCACCCAAACCGTGAGCCAAGATTTTACAAGTTTTGACGTATCAGGCTTTGCGGCTGGGGTGTATTTTATACAATGTATTTCGGATATGGGCAATCAAACAGTGAAGATGGTGAAAAAATAAACTATTAAAAATAGTATTTTTTATTGGTTTTGTCTGGTCCTGAAATAGGTTTACACTAAGGTGTAAAAATATGAAAAGATACCCAAAAACATCTTCATCAAAGTGAAAATACAGGTATTCAGAATATTTGAACCATTTTTTGTTTTCTAATATTAGTGGACAAATTGTTTTCCAATACTAGTGGAGAAACTTTCCTCCAATATTGGTGGAGAAAAAAAAGATGCACGGTTTTGGTTTTGATTACCGTGCATCTTTATCTTGATCATGCACGATGATTGTTTTGTTCACAGTGTATGATTTTTTTTTTACCAAACATAGCAAGATATTCTAGTTGAAGTATATCCAGTAGTATTGTCAATTACAACATTTGCAGCAACAATGGTAAAAGTAAAAGCAAAAAAAAAGATTACACGCAGTAGCACAATCTTTTTTATAAAAATCAATAATAATAGTTCTTATCCCAAATGAGATTTCAAATCATTATTCATATTACGAACGGCATCAGCACTTTTGGCAAAAGCCGCTTTTTCAACATCGTTTAATGAAATGGTAACAATTTCTTCAAGACCTTTTTTACCTATGATACAAGGAACGCCAATACAAATATCGGTTTGTCCATATTCGCCTTCTAAAAATACCGAACACGCAATCATTTTCTTTTGGTCATTCAAAATACTATCTACTAAATACGCCACCGATGCACCTGGAGCATACCAAGCTGATGTTCCTAAAAGACCTGTTAAAGTAGCACCACCTACCATAGTATCAGCAGCCACTTTATCTAATTCTGCTGTAGATAAAAACTCAGAAACTGGAATTCCGTTATAAGAAGCCAAACGTGTCAAAGGAATCATAGTAGTATCACCATGACCACCAATAACCATCGCCGTAACATCATTGGCAGGTTTGCCTAAAGCTTTAGACAAATAATACCTAAAACGAGAACTGTCCAAAGCACCACCCATTCCGATGATTCTATTCTTTGGTAATCCCAAAGATTTAAATGCCAAATACGTCATCGTATCCATAGGATTAGACACTATAACAAACGTGGCGTTTGGTGAATGTTGCAACAAGTTTTCTGCCACCGATTTTACAATCCCAGCATTAATGCCAATCAATTCCTCACGGGTCATTCCTGGTTTTCTTGGAATTCCAGAAGTGATAACTACTACTTCGCTATTGGCAGTTTTTGAATAATCATTGGTAACACCATTGATTTGTGTATTAAAACCTGTATTGGTAGCACATTGCATCAAATCCATGGCTTTACCTTCGGCAAAACCTTCTTTAATGTCTAATATGACTACTTCACTAGCAATTCCTCTATAAGAGATAACATCTGCACAAGAAGCTCCAACGTTTCCTGCTCCTACTATTGTAACTTTCATTTTTTAATTGTTTATTGTTTGTGGTTAATTGTTTATGGTTAACTTAAAACTACAAACCATAAACTATAAATATTTTTAAGCATCAATATTTGCATAAACAGCATTTTTCTCGATAAATTCTCTTCGTGGTGGCACTTCATCTCCCATTAGCATAGAGAAAACCCTATCGGCTTCGGCAAGACTATCGATGGTAACTTGACGCAAGGTTCTGAAATTGGGATCCATAGTAGTTTCCCACAATTGCTCCGCGTTCATCTCACCAAGACCTTTATAGCGTTGAATAGCGGCACTTCCGCCCATCTTTTCATTGGCAATATCACGTTGGTCATCATTCCAAGCATATTCTTTTTTGTTTCCTTTTTTGACTAAATATAAAGGTGGCGCAGCAATATAAACGTGTCCGCCTTCAATCAATTCTTTCATAAATCGGAAGAAGAAGGTTAAAATCAAAGTAGAAATATGACTTCCATCGACATCGGCATCACACATAATAATTACTTTGTGGTAACGCAATTTTTCTAAATTTAACGCTTTAGAATCTTCTTCAGTTCCAATAGTAACACCTAGAGCAGTGAATATATTTCGTATCTCTTCGTTTTCAAAATCTTTGTGATGCATCGCTTTTTCTACGTTCAAAATCTTACCACGCAATGGCAAAATCGCTTGAAAATTTCGATCACGACCTTGTTTTGCGGTTCCACCAGCCGAATCTCCCTCGACTAAGTAAACCTCACATTTTGCTGGATCTTGTTCCGAACAATCAGACAATTTTCCTGGCAATCCACCTCCACCTAAAACGGTCTTGCGTTGAACCATTTCACGCGCTTTCTTGGCGGCATGACGCGCTGTTGCTGCAAGAATTACTTTTTGTACAATGATACGAGCGTCATTTGGATTTTCTTCCAAATAATTTTCCAACATTTCAGCCACGGCTTGAGAAACGGGAGAAACTACTTCTCTATTGCCCAATTTAGTTTTGGTTTGTCCTTCAAATTGTGGCTCTTGAACTTTAACCGAAATAATAGCGGTCAATCCTTCACGGAAGTCATCACCCGAAATTTCAAATTTTAATTTTTCTAATAATCCCGAAGCATCCGCATATTTTTT
Organism: Flavobacterium sp.; assembly: GCF_046317795.1. GTDB lineage: Bacteria > Bacteroidota > Bacteroidia > Flavobacteriales > Flavobacteriaceae > Flavobacterium. The sequence continues at coordinate 16,835 of NZ_JBKCVI010000039.1, forward strand.
CAACGTACGAGTTAAACCCATACGGAAACCTTGCAAGTGCGTTCCTCCT
>NZ_JBKCVI010000040.1:0-3852 GCF_046317795.1 Flavobacterium sp.
GTAGGAAGAAAATCAGGAATACAGGTAGTAATAGTGGTATAATTAAATGTTGGCGTAACTAAAGGGTTTACGGTTATTGTAATTGGAATTACGCTTGCACATTGCCCTGTATTTGGCGTAAATGTATAAGTTGATGTACCAAAGCTAGATGTATTTATTGTTGATGGATTCCATGTTCCTGTTATTCCGTTTAATGATGTTGTAGGTAATACTGGTGCTATATCACCAACGCAAAGTGGGGAAAAAGGATTAAATGTTGGTATAATCAAATTAGGAACTGGATTTATTGTACTTTGGATTGGTGAAGAAATACATCCTGAAGTCAAATCTCTAACTGAAACATTATAAGTGCCTGGTATTAAATTAGGAAAAGTTGAACTTACTTGATAATTAGTTCCATCAATACTATATTCTAAATTTGCTCCTAAAGGTGATGTAATTATAATAGAACCTGTTGGAACTGTACAAGTGGGTTGCGTAATTGTAACTACTGTTGAAGGTGGCGGGGTAATAGTAACATTTACAGAAGTCAAACTTGAACATCCAGAAACTGGATCAAAAACAGTCACTGTATATGTTCCAGACTGGGTAGCAGTACCTGGATTTGGGGTATTTAACGCTAAACCTGGTCCATTCCATGTAATCGTAACACCTAAGTTTGTCGAATTTCCAATTAGTTTAACCGTACAATCCGCTTGATTAAATGTAGTAGCTGAGACATTTGGTGCAGATGGTACTGGAGTAACAACTAAAGTAAGTGAGTTTGAAATACAACCAGAAATTATATCTTTAACGGTAACATTATAAGTTCCTGGTGCCAAACCAGTAAAATTTGGACTCGACTGATAACTACTTCCGTTAACACTATATTCATATATAACAAATTGATAGGTTCCAATATTCGTATAATCTTGAGGGTCTAACGCTAACCAATCTGCTGGATTCCAAATCAAACTTGGATGTGGAGCATTTGCCAATCTTCTGTAGGTATAGCCATCTAAATTACCTGGTGTAAAATCTACTCCATCTGTTCTTCCCCATAAATCAACTTCTACATCGGTACTTGTGGTCAAACGAATGTTATCATTGGTATTAAAACCTGCACACAAATTCACAACCAAATCTGGGACTACTCCATCTTGATTCGTAGTACTACCAATGGAAACAATATAAACATCATTATTTGCGAGAGTTCCAACCAATGGAAAATCACAATTCAAAGACGGGCCAGGGTTCCCGTTATTATATATTTTTAACTTATAATTGACCAAATTTTTAGACACACCAGTTGCGTTATAAATTTCAATATAGGATAATGCTCCCGTACTTTCATCGGTTACTTCAGAAATAAACAAATCGGACGGAACTGGAATAGGTGTTGTATTTAATGGACTTGTAAAAACAATTGTTCCTGTTGAAATTGTACATGTTGGTTGCTGCGTTACACTTGCCACCGGATTCGGAAGCGAACAAGGTAACAACGAAAGGCAAGTTTGAGTTGATTGCGTAAAACAACCTGTTCCAACGGGGGTGACAAAAATTTGCACAGAATCACCTGGACTTAAAGCATTAATAGTTTGACTGAGTGAAGGTAAACTTCCTAAATTTACCAATGCACCTCCATTAATACTATAAGATCTTATATAAGAAGTTGCTCCTGCAACTGTAGTCCAATTAAAGGTTACTGAATTAGCTGTTGGAATGCCACATGAGATTGTAGGAGATAGTGATGGAGTAACTGTAACTGTTACAGAATTTGATAAATTACAAGTTAATGCCCCTGTAAATGATATATCATCTAAAGCAAAATCGTTTCCAGAAGTTGTAGTTGTTCTGTCATACATACAAATTTGTGCTGTAGTACTTACACCAGAATTCCAAGTATAGGTTCTTTGCACCCAACTACAAGATGTTGTTGGAGCTAATGCAGAACCAATTGAAACACCATTGATAAGAACATCTATATTGGCAGGATTAGGAGTAGCTACTGTCTGAATAAAATAACTAAACGTATAATTCTGCCCAGGAACTACAGTAACTGTTTGACACCATACTCTGTCATTTCCCCCATTTAAGTTAGAACCATCAACAACCATCATGTTTCCTGAGCCTCCATTTGCCGTACAAGGAGAAAATCCGCCAAACCAACTATTCGAATTAGTGACAATACCATAGGTTCGTTGCGCACCAGCTGGAACAGTTACTGTTAAGAATTGATAATCTGTAGTAAATCCGGTATTTCCTGATGAAAAATTACCATTAGTAATTAATTGAGTAGAAGTCGAAGTTGAAGTAGATGATGCTGTATAGGTTGTAGGTTGAGTTGGACTTACTGTAGGTGAAGCACTGTTAGGAGCTACAAGAGTTGGATCAGCTGGAGATGCTGTCCAAGTATAGGGATTTGCACTCCCACTTACCGATAAAATTGTTGGGCTACCAGCACAAATAGATGTTGATGAAGCACTTACATTTAAATTGGCTGGTTGAGTGATAATAATATTTGATTGTGAAACAACTGATGGAGGACTATTGCTATCGGAGACAGAAACAGCATAAGTTCCTGGAGCTAACCCAGAAAAAATTCCCGTTGAATTGGTTTGAGAGGCAGTACCAGATAATGAATAATTTACATAAGGTTGCACTCCATTAACTCCTGAAACTACTATAGAACCATTGTTAGCATTGGGACAGGTAACATTTGAAAAAGAAACTGATAATGATAAAGGTAAGGGTGCAGCGGTAACCGAAAAATCATCCACTGCAAAATCATTACCGTCAAAACTAGTATTATTATTATATAATTTAATATTAACACAAGAACCATTTGGTTTAAAAGTGAAAACCACTTGCTGCCAACCATTCGCAGTTGGAGGTGCTGTTAAACTACCTGAAACAAGTGTAACTGAATTGGCATTTAAAATATCAACCCCAATAATAGCTGGAGTTGGAGTACCCGATACTGGTCCATAAATTGATCTAATCCAATAACTAAAAGTATAAGTTGCACCAATGGTTAATCCACAAACACCACCCCCACCATTACCAGCTTCCCAAAAATTTTGTTGACCACCAGTGGTATTTCCATCTATAGCCATCATAATCCCAGTTCCAGTGGTATGATCCCCAACAGAAACAAAGGATGCAGTATTTATCAATTGTGGATTAGTAACTAAAGCCCAATTCCCTGAATTAGTGTTGCCCGAAAAAGGGGGAGTTAGCCGAACATAACCGGCACCATTTGAAAAGAAACCAATTACTGTACCTGTTTCAAAATTTCCGTTATTGAGTAAATTTTGTGAAAACCCTTTAAAACAGAAAAATGATATGACAACTAATAATAATTTATAAAAAAAGTGATTTGACTTCATCTTAAAATATCTTTTGAATAAGACTTAGAATTTATTTGTGGGATTTGTTTAAAAACAAAAATCAAAGGTATTGTATTTATTATCAGTAGCATATTTTTTTTAAGTAAATTGACCTATAAAAAAACTCAACAAAAGATCTTTTTTTTTCTATTTACTGATTTTTTCTTCTACTTCGTTCTGTTTTCAATAAATTAAGCTCTCTACTGGTTTGACCAGCTACCGAAGTATTTTCTTCGGCTCTTCGGATAAGGTAAGGCATCACATCACGAACGGGTCCAAAAGGTAAATACTTGGCTACATTATAACCATGGGCAGCCAAATTATAACTGATATTATCACTCATACCATATAATTGTCCAAACCAAATTCTGTTATCATTTTTAGCAATACCTTTTGATTTCATCAACTCGATTACTTTGTAGGAACTTAATTCATTGTGGGTTCCTACAAAAATGGACATCGAATCTAAATTATCCATCATATA
>NZ_JBKCVI010000041.1:0-24098 GCF_046317795.1 Flavobacterium sp.
GTACTAATTTTTAAATTCTTTATAAAACTACTACTTAGAAAAAGACAAATTTGGCAGACTTGGTAAAAGGGTGAGTTGAATGTGTAAAACGGATACAATAAATATAGTTCCATAAAAAACATCCTAAAATCAATGACTTTAGGATGCTTGTGTTTTTATAAATTATCTATAGTTTTTTCTTTAGGATATTTGACTTTATTACTTATCCTGACTTTCTTCGTTTCGTTTGGATTGAGTTTTAAAGTCCAAGTAAGAATTCCAGTTTAAAATAGGGCTAACACCTTTGCCAAAAAGGAAATTAATAGCAAACCAAATCGGTTTAAAAAATCAATTTTAAATAGATAATCATCACACAAAATCGTTATTTTTATAACATAAAATGATGTGTTATGAATTTACAAGCAACAAAAATGGAACTAATTGAAATGCTTATAAGCACAAGAAAAGTTACGGTTTTAAACAAAATAAAAGCAATTTTGGAAGAGGAACAAGTCACGCTAACCAAAGAAGATTATGAAATAATAGACGCTCGAAGAGAAAGACACTTAAAGGGTGAAAGCCATTCTTTTACTTGGGAACAAGCCAAACAAAAAATCCAACGAATTTAGTTTAATGAAATATGATTTAGTTATAAAAGAAGAAGCGATTGTTGATATGCAACAAGCTTATGACTATTATGAAGAACGCAAAACAGGTTTAGGCGAACGTTTTTTAAACACTTTGGAGAATATTTGGGAAGGGTTCGTAAAAATCCACTACACTATCAAATCAAAAGAAAACCTTATAGAGAAGTTTTCATAAAACACATTCCTTATCTAATCATATATGAAATAGTAGACTCCAGTATTATTGTATATGCTATTTTTAATACGTCCCTAAATCCGAAGAAAAAACCAAAATAACATTTACTATCAAACAAGTATAAAAAAACGCAATCGGTTAGGATTGCGTTTTTGGGTATTACAAATTATCTATAGTTTTATCTTTAGGATATTTGACTTTATAACTTATCCTGACTTTCTTAGTTTCACCTGGATTGAGTTTTAAAGTCCAAGTAAGAATTCCAGTTTCTTTGTTTGCTGCGGCATTCCTATTTTGGAGATTTAAATTTCAATAAAAAAATATCATTAATTTCAGAAGGGTAAGCTTAGAACTTTTTTAACATCATTTCAGTCTATTTTTCTAAAGTAAACCCTTTTGATTTTGCCAAAGAAACGATGGAACTTCCAATGGCATCGCCCAAATCATCTTGAGTGTTTTTCTTTTTGGCTTCGGCATCAATAAACTCTTGACGTTTTTTTGCCAATTCGGCTATTTCTTTTTGTAATTGCTCTCTTTGCTGTGTTTTTTGTGCTACAATTACATTAATTTCTTCCTTCGTTTTATTTTGATATTCTTTAGGCAATTCTTCTTTTTTAAGTTTGGTTAAAACATCCTTGTCTTCTTTAACTTTATCGATTAAATCCCAATTGGTATTAGTATATACTTTTTTGCTTTTACTGATAGCACGCTCTGTTTTATTAGCATAGGATACACTTTCGGCATTTTTATCTTGCGCCATTTGGTTCCTTTTTTTTGATTCGCCCATTGAACCGTATCCAATATAAGTGTCATTCATTTTGTCATTGCATTTTGAAATTTGATCGTCATAGGGCGTATTGATGTATTGAACAGCTGCATTAGAATCAATCGTAAAAAACTTTCCTTGTCCTTTATCTGCGCCATCTTTCCATAAACCGTTAATTCCTTGTGCTTGATTGCCACAAAAAATGGTATTAATGAAAATTTTGTTTTGTAATGCTGTTGCTATTGCCTCTTTATAGTTTACCGTTCCTTGAGTGAACGCTTCATTTCCAGCAATATAAATTAGTTTCATGTTTACTACACCATCATCCCACTTGAGTTGACTAGTTGCATCTTGAATAACAGCACCACAATATTCGTTTCCACCGTTTGTTTTGAGCGCAAATAGTTTTTCCGAAATCAAATCCAAATCAGTAGTTAAAGGCGTAACTTGTCTAATAAAGTTCGATTTTTCACTTAAATTGTCATTGCCATATTCATAAAGTGCAATTTCAATATCGGGTGTTTTGCCTTCATATTTTAATGTGGTCAAGGTGTTTACAATATTCCAGAGTCTTGATTTTGCTTGATCTATCAATCCGTCCATACTGTTGGAAGTGTCCAAAAGCAAAGCAACTTGAATTTTTGATTTATCTTCTTCTTGAATTTGTTGAGTTGTAGTTTTTGCTTCAAAAGGTTGCGCTTTTGTATTATTACAACCAAATAAAATAGTTGTGCTCATTACTACTAAAGTTGCTAATTTCAATGTTGTTTTCATAGTTGATGTTTTTAAGATTACAGTACAAACCTATCCTAAGTAATAATATCATTTTTGGATACTTGGTAAAACCAGCTTTTGAATTGGTGAAATGATTTGTATAACCATTTTTAATTGATTTACTTTACAATACTTATTTTATAAAAAGATGCGTTGTATTTTTTCTTCACTTTTCTTGGTTTTTATTCTTTGTCTATCGTCAAATTTGACGATGGCTCAGGATACTATTAAAAAAAAGAAGGCCAATTTTGAATCAAAAAGAATCAAGAAATCAGAAGAAATAAAAATGGCTTTTGAGCTTAATGATGAAGAAAGTATTGCAAAAAATTATGAGTCGTTAGCAGAAGATTTTTATTCTAAAAAAAATGAAAGTAAAGCCGAAGAATATTATCAAAAAGCATTAACAAGCTATAGAAAACTCAAAAGGAAAGAAGATATAGCTCGTGTGGTAAGGAGTTTGGCAAAAATTCAAGAAAGTCAAAAAAAGTATGTTCAAGCTTCTAGTAATTACAAAGTTGCTAGCGAAGAAACATCCGATAAAAATCTTGAAATAATTAACACTAATGATTTCAATCGTCTAAAGAATAGTGCTAATTCTGGATTACAAAAAGATCTTCTGAACTCCAATATTAAGATTTTAGAAAAACAAGACAAAAAAGAAGAACTATCCGATGCTTATCTTAAAAAAGCGGAAACAGATCAATTAGAAAACAAAACCGAAGACGCTATTAACAACTATAATCAAGCTTTAGTGTATACTGTTGCCGAACCCGAAAAAACCATTTCGATAAAAAATAAAATTGCCGATATTTATTTGGGCAAAAATGATTTTGACAAAGCACTAGAAATCAATCAAAGTATTTTAGAAAGTGCCGAAAAAAAGAACGATTTTACTACTCAAATTACTCAAAAACAAAAATTAGCTTCGCTATATTTTCAAATAAATAAACCCGAAAAAGCCGTTGAAGAACTCAAAACGGCCTATGCTCTGGCTTCCAAAAAAGGCAATACTGCCGAAGTAAAAAGAAGCTTACTTGCTTTGGTTGATTATTACAAACGAAATGGAAACGACAAAGAACGATTGCTTATTTACAATGATTTTTTACAAAATTTTGATGCCATTATTCAGTCGGATACTACACTGATCGATGCCAAAATATTTCAAGTAACCGAAGAAAAAATCAAACAACTTGAAAAAGAAAAAGAATTAAAAGACGAATTGATTGACAAAAAGAACACCTTTAATTTTGTATTAATTGGTGCTGTTATTTTATTGTTGCTTTGCTTTGGGCTCATCATAAAAGCGCTTTTTGCCATTAAAAAGAAAAACAAAAAAATTGCTCTACAATCGTTACGAAGAGAGATGAATCCGCATTTTATCTTTAATAGTTTGAATAGTGTCAATCAATTTATTTCTCAAAACAAAGAACTAGAAGCCAACAAATACTTGAGTAATTATTCACAGTTAATGCGCAATATTATGATTAATTCCAACAAAGATTTTGTTTCCCTTTCCAACGAAATAGAACAATTAAAAAAGTATCTCGATTTAGAACATCTTCGCTTCCAGGACAAGTTTGACTATGAAATTGTTATTGATCCAACACTAGACACTGACGCATTTTTTGTACCCAATATGATCATTCAACCGCATATCGAAAATGCCATTTGGCACGGATTGCGATACAAAAAAGAAAAAGGAAAACTTTTGCTTAAAGTGGAACCAAAGAGCAATACCATTATAATCAGCATAGATGATGATGGTATTGGAATTGCACAAAGTAATGCGCTCAAAACCGAGCATCAAAAAGTGCATCAATCGCGTGGTGTGAGTAATACAAAAGAGCGAATAGCACTATTGAGCGAACTTTATAAAACACACATTACATTTAGCATCACCGAAAAAGAACAACCCTTAACGGGTACAATTGTGACTGTTGAATTTCCCTTTATTCATAAAATACCATGACCAATTTTAAGATAAAAAGCATAATCGTTGAAGACGAAAAAGCAGCGAGAGAAGTGCTTAAAAATTATTTACAAAAATATTGTCCGCAAGTTGAAATATTGGGCGAAGCCGAAAACATAAACGAAGCTGTTCCCTTAATTAAATCGGTTGAGCCACAGCTTGTTTTTTTGGATGTCGAAATGCCATTTGGGAATGCCTTTGACGTTTTGGATGCCTGTAAAGAGTTGCATTTTGAAACCATTTTTGTAACGGCTTTTTCGGAGTATTCTTTACAAGCGCTTAATCAAAGTGCCGCCTATTATTTGTTAAAACCCATTAGTATTGAAGAGTTGATTGTAGCGGTCAACAAAGTGCAACAAGTTATTTTAAATCAGGAAGTTTTTAATAGAAATAAAATTATTGTAGAAAATTTTAAAGAATCAAAACCCGAAAAAACACAAGTTATTTTACCTACACTGGAAGGTTTTGAAGTTGTTAAAATGGAAGATATTGTGCGACTTAGAGGCAATGGTAATTTTACAGATATTTATCTTTCAAACGGAAGCAAAAAAATGGTCTGTAGATTTCTAAAACACTTTTCCGAAATTTTACCTTTTCCATTTATGCGAGTACATAAATCGCATATCATCAACAGTACATTTGTAAAAAACTATAATAAAGGTGGGTATGTAACTTTATTCGATAATTCGGAGATTGAAATTTCCACTACCTATAAAGATGATTTTCTTAAAAAATTCAGATAAAAGTAATTCACTTTTTTATACCAAGAATACTTGAGATTTTTCCAATTATTATTTTAAAACCCAAATTCATCAACTGAAATACTATCGTTTTCAATGGTATCTGTTGGTTTTTGTTTTAAGTACAATTGTGCAGGACCAAGAATTGTGGCGGGTTTATTTTGACCAATAGTATCCGTTTCAAGAAGTAAGTGTCGGCGTAACATCAATCGGGTTAAAAACTCATTTTGTTGTTTCGCAAAAGGTTTCAGTTTTTGTTCGGCATCAAAACGATACATAAATCCTTTTGGTTTTGGGATAATGGTGGCAAGGAACAAACATTCGTTTAAATTCAAATCGGCTGGCGATTTTTGAAAATAAAATTGTGATGCTTCGCCAATGCCATAAACATTTGGTCCCCATTCTATAATATTAAAATACACTTCGAGCATGCGTTCTTTAGAACTAATTCGGTTGTTTTCTAAAATATAAACCAAAAGAATTTCTTCTAATTTTCTTGATAACGTTTTCTCTCTAGTGAGGAAAGCATTTTTCACCAGTTGCATACTGATGGTGCTGGCACCTCGAGAGAATTTTTGGGTTCTAATATTTTTTGCAATCGACTGTTTGAACGCTTCATTAATAAACCCACGATGGTTGAAAAACGATGGATCTTCGCTAGTCAAAACACATTTTTGAAGATAGGGAGAAATGGCGTTTAGTGGTGTGTAATTTGGATTGGACGAACCAACAATAATAGGACGTTGTGCAACACCTCTATCCATAGCCCGATAAGTAAATTCTCCATTGATTTTATTCAAATCGGCTTCACCATATTTGGTAATTTTCAGTCCTTCGGGTTTTAGTTTGCTTTCAAAAACTAGGTCTTTTGGTTTGTTATTGTTGTATTCAAAATTCAAGGAATAAGAGAAATTTCCCTTTGCTTCCATGCCTTCAAAATGGCGAAACAACCCACTTGGAAGCGATACAATAAAATCTTGCGCCGTCATTTTCGGGATTTTTAATTGCAGGGCATATACTTTATCGGTTTCATTAGTATAGGATAGATAAGGATGGCATTTGATGTTGTTCAATTGCACGGTTGACGTACTGTCCAAAGCCATGAATCTTTGACCAATAATACAACGATAATCAAATCGGGCTTTCTTTACAATTACATCCTTGTTGGCAATTTTTGGGTGGTTAATTATTAAGTTTTCAATAGAAGAATAACCATCAATGTGCAATTCGCCACTAGCCATTGAGAGGTTTTCTAAATTGAAGTGGATGGATTTGAAGCCCGTTTTTAGGTTGAATTTTTTATCCAAATAGGGAATTCGTACCGTATCATTTTTTGGATTGAAGAATTGCAAATCGGCTTTTCGCTCTCTTGGGTCGGCAAAACCGTTGATGCTCCATTGTTCCGAAAAATTAGCTGATGTAACTTGGATTAGAGTGTTGAGTTTTTTATCCACTAATGCCAATTGATTAAAATCAAAAGTCACTTTATTCCCGTTGTCATCCATTTTGAAAGCAAATCCTTTGACATTCATATCCGTTGGAACTAAATCCAAAAGTGTAGACGAAATTCTATTTAAGAGTTTGGCATAATTCACTTCATTATTATCGCTTTTTTCTTTTTTGGAACGAAGAAAGGCATCAAAGTTGCTCCCGTTTTTAGTCTTCACCAATTGGATAAATCCTTTATTAATCTCCAATTTTCCTAATTGAATATCGCCCATTAAAAGTTTCCAAAAGTTGACACTCGTTTTCAGTTCATCAATACAAAGTAAGGTGTCGGCTTGTTTTGGAACTAGCGAAATATGTTGAAACTCCAAATTAGTTAATCCATGAAATTCCGCTTTTTCAATAGTGAAATGGCATTGATAATCTCGTTCTAGTTTGTCATCAATCCGATGGATAACTTTTTCTAAGAGGGTATTTCTAAAAGCAAAAAGCAACACAATTCCCAGCAAAAGAATAGCTCCAACTATTTTGAGAACGAGTAAAACTTTTTGTTTTTTTAATTTCATTTTATTTAAGGGATTACTTCTAATCCAATTCCTATCACATTAGGAAGATAAGATGCTCCTTTGAAATTATGAGAAATTGTAATTTTATATTTTCCTTTGGTGAGTTTTGTTTTTTCTTTAAATGGATATTTCAAATCACAAATATCACCAGAACATTCAGCAATTTCTTTACCGTTTGTTTCTTTTATTGGCATATTTACAGCTATAGATTCTGTTTTTCCATCTGGCTTTTCAATCAGAAATTGGATAGGAACTGTAGCAAATTGATAATCATAAACATGACTAAATTGGAATACCATATTGTAAAATTTGGAATCATCTTTAATTTCAAATTCATAGATTTTTGAATCAGATTTTTCCCAATGGTTATTTTCGGGCATTTTGTCAAATTGATTAAAAGTGCCTGAAAAAGTGCAAGAAATTAAAATAAAAAAAAGTGACGATAAGAATAGAATTTTTGTTTTCATGAATAATAATATTTATTTATAAGTTTTTATTCGCTTTTATTGCATTAAGAAGTTTTACCCAAACAATTGCTCCACCACTTCTTCAATTTTGGAAACTAAAACCACTTTTATTCCCGAAGTATCGGGAGGAAACTTTGTGGCTATCTTATTGTATTTGGACACAAAAATGGTCGAGAAACCTAATTTTTCGGCTTCTTGAATGCGTTGTTCTACTCGATTCACAGGACGAATTTCGCCCGAAAGTCCTACTTCGCCAGCAAAACAAACGTCTTTGCCCACAGCAATATCTTCGTTTGAAGATAAAATAGCAGCCACAACGGCTAAATCAATCGCTGGATCATCCACCGAAATCCCGCCAGTAACGTTGAGGAAAACATCTTTAGTCCCCAAACGGAAACCGGCACGTTTTTCTAAAACTGCCAAAATCATATTCAGTCGTTTGGCATTATACCCTGTGGTGCTTCGTTGAGGTGTTCCATAAACTGCGGTGGAAACCAGTGCCTGAATTTCTATCATTAACGGTCGCATTCCTTCGAGTGTTGAAGCAATTGCCGTTCCCGAAAGTTCTTCTTCGCGATGGGAAATCAATATTTCGGATGGATTGGAAACTTCTCGTAAACCAATGGCTTGCATTTCATAAATTCCGAGTTCGGCTGTGGAACCAAATCTATTTTTTAAGCTTCGCAAAATTCGATAAACATGATTTCTGTCGCCTTCAAATTGCAAAACGGTATCGACCATATGTTCCAAAATTTTTGGTCCAGCAATGTTGCCATCCTTGGTAATATGACCAATCAAAATCACAGGAATGTTAGTTTCTTTTGCAAATTTTATTAGCTCTGCAGTAGTTTCTCTAATTTGGGAAATGCTTCCAGGAGTAGACTCGATATAGTCAGTATGTAGTGTTTGAATTGAATCGATGATGACAATATCGGGTTCAATTTCTACTATGTGTCGAAAAATATTTTGGGTTTTGGTTTCGGTGAGGATGTAGCAATTATCACTGCTCGGGTTGATGCGTTCCGCACGCATTTTTATTTGTTTCTGACTCTCTTCTCCTGAAACGTATAAGGTTTTATAAGGTAATTTTAAAGAAATTTGTAACAGTAATGTGCTTTTCCCAATACCTGGTTCACCTCCTAGAAGGATTAAGGAACCGGGAACAATGCCACCACCAAGCACCCGATTCAATTCGCCATCTGTTGTGTCCATTCGCACTTCTTGAGCGGAATCGATTTCTTTTATTTTGAGTGGTTTGGAAACCCTTTTAGAATCCGTTTCTGATGATTTCCAACTTGACTTTTCTTCTTTCTGAATTATTTCTTCTGCAATCGTATTCCATTCTTTGCAGGAATTGCATTGCCCTTGCCATCTGGCATATTGAGCCCCGCAATTTTGACAAAAAAAAGTCGTTTTAAGTTTGGACATTTACGCTGGATTTATTTCAGTATTATTCTGGTTTTTTCTCTTCTGTTGGGGTTTCTGTTGGGGTTTCTGTTGGCGGAGTTTCAGCAGGAATATCGGTAGGAGGCGTTTCTTCGATTACTTCTTCTTTCCCTTTTTTTCCTTTCTCTGTTTTTGGTAAGGATTTTTTTAATTCATCAGCTCTATCAAGCATCATATCTTTGGTTAAGTCTCCAATTTCTTCTTTTTGAAAAGCACTTTGATATGTTTTTATAGCTTTTTTTATATCGCCAGTTTTTTCATACAGCTGAGCCATTTCATAATCGGCCAACATGGATTTAGGATAATTTTTTTTGGCTAATTGAGCTAGTTGATCAAATTCGGGATACGCATTATTTTTAAGGATAGCTGCTTCAATAGCTTTGAAATCATTTAATCTAATGGTTAATTTCATATTAAATGTTTTTTCTAGCAATTCGTATTTTTTTATCAGATAATCGACATAACCTGATGGCAATGTCACAATTTTTTCTTGAAATTCGGTTGTTGAAATAGGTTGGTAAACAGAGAAAATGTGGTACAACGCACTTGGAATAGAGTTTAAAACTAAAGAATAATGTGAAGCGCCTTTAAAATCATCAAATTTATAATTGAGTGTTGGTTTGGTTATTTTTTTAGCCAATTCATCCATCGTTTGAATTCTTTTCCTCATTTTTTTTATATCTCCATCCGCCGAAGAATGATAGTAAAAAATGGGTTTTTCGATGGCGGCTAATCTATCTGGAATTTGCTCTTCCATGCCAGTCGCGAGTTCAGGACTCATGGAAATGTAGGCATCAAACACAGGAATGTCTTTATAGAGGTAAAAATTTGAAAACGCTGCTGTAGTATCCAATCCTGCAATAATTTTAAAAGGGGCTGTTCTGTATTTTTTTTGGATGTAAGGAATCAACTCCATTCCAATGAATTCAAAAAAGCTTTCTCCTTTTTCAGAGGGTAAACCAGTGGTTTCATCCACCATACAATCGGTTTCGCGTTCGTTATTTTTGTTTTGGATAATCCCTACAATAATAACTTCGGGTATATCATCCCAATAATATGCATAGCTTAAGGCACCTTGGAAAGGATCGAATAGAAAATCACCATCAAGCAATAATAGTATAGGGTATTTTTGCCCCGGATTTTTATCATAAGACGGAGGAAGACCAATGAAGATTTGTCTGTCTTCATTTAGTTTTTGTGACGAAATGGTGTCGGTTACTTTTTGAGAAAAAAGGAGATTCGTACAAACGAAAAGGAAAAACAAAATAAGTTTTTTCATGATTATTGGTTTGGTTAAAATAGAACAAATGCTAAATTCAGTAGCAAGATAGTAAATTATTTATTTCTATTTAAAACTGGAAGTAAAACATAAGAAATCAAACCAAGGAGAATGGCCAAAATAGTTTGCGAAGTCCAAACCAACCAGCCAAAAGCAATTCCAATATTATTTGAAATGCCATAAAGCGAAAAAATTAAAGCAATTGAAAAAGGATAAGCCCCCAATCCACCATTTGAAAAACCAACAGCAAGACTACCAAAAATAAAACCCATAATCACGATGTCGAAACTGATTTCTGACGTTTCAGGTAGCGCAAAAATAGCCACATAAAACATAGTTAAATAGGAAAACCAAATTAAAAAGGAGTGAAAAATATACTTCCATTTGTCTTTCATTTTGTATACCGTAGCCATTCCTTCGATCAATCCCGACAGTTTTTTCTTTAACTTTACTATGATATTCCATTCGGCATAAATCCAAATAAAAATAAAAATTATGAATAAAATTACCGAAACAATTCCTGAGGTTATTATGGTTTTAATCGCAATATTTTTGCTGAGAAGAAACTGGTATATTTTTTCGAATTGAGAAATAAACCCAATACAAACAAACAGAAAAAAAATAAGTAAATCAACTATTCTTTCGGCAACAATGGTTCCAAATGCTTTGTCGAAAGGAACGTTTTCATATTTTTTTAGTAAAGCGGCACGAGAAATTTCACCTGAACGAGGAACAGTTAGATTGACCAAATAGGAAACGCAAACGGTAAAAAAATTATTAGAAAATTTTGTTTCATAACCCAAATGGTTGAGTGCAAATTTCCAGCGATACGCTCTAGACCAGTAGCCAAAACAAGCAATCAATAATGAAAGTAAAATATAATAATAATTTGCCTTTTGAAAGCTAATTTTTATCTTTCCAATTTCATCAGTTGTTAAGGTTGTAAATTGATAGTAAATAATGCCGATTCCTATAAAAAGAGGAATAAGAATGGTCAACCATTTACCGATTTGTTTTTTCAAGAGATTAGGTTAGAGAATTATCTTTTTCATTGGGAAAAATCATCCATGGCTTGAAGGTTTTTGCTTTTTCAAAATCCATGGTAGCATAGGACATAATGATAATAATATCATCCTTTTGAACCCTTCTTGCAGCAGGACCATTCAACGTTATTTCTCCCGAATTTCTGACCCCTTTAATAACATAGGTTTCAAAACGCTCTCCATTATTAATGTTTACAATCGAAACTTTTTCTCCTTCAATAAGGTTTGAGGCATCCATTAAAGTTTCATCTATTGTAATACTACCGATGTAATTTAAATCGGCACCAGTTACTTTTACTCTATGAATTTTAGATTTTACTACTTGAATTTGCATGGGGCAAAGGTAAATTAATTTAGTGAAATGGTATCAATCAATCGTATTTTGTTGACAAAAACAGCGATGAAGGCGCGGTATTTTTTTATTTTACTTTTTTTAATGCAGGGCAACAATGTGTCCTCATCAGCAATTTGAAAATATTCTAGTTGAAAATTTGGTTTTTTTTCAAAAGCTTTTTTTACCCATTCAGTTACAACGGTAGCAGATTTTGTTTTAAAAAGTTTTTGGGATTGTTTCAGTATTTGGAATATGATAGCGGCTTCTTTTCTTTCTTCGCGTGTTAGTCTTTCGTTGCGAGAACTCATGGCTAAACCATTAGGTTCTCTGTGAATTGGGCAACCAATTATGGTTACAGGTATTTCAAGTTTAGTCACCATTTTTTTTATGATTTGCAATTGCTGGAAATCTTTTTCTCCAAAATAGGCAAAGTTAGGTTTTACAATTTCAAAAAGGCGTTTTACAATAGTTCCCACGCCATCAAAATGACCCGGTCTGAATTTGCCTTCCATTTGATTTTCTAATCCATCAAAGTCAAAATGTTTCGAAACCGTTTGTCCATCATAAATATCATCAACGCTTGGGGCATAAACAATTATTTTATCGGAAATCGATTTTATTTTTTCAACATCTTTTTCAAGAGTTCTAGGATATTTCGCTAAATCTTCGGGGTTATTAAACTGGGTTGGATTCACAAAAATGCTAGTTACTACAATAGAATTTTTTAACAATGCTTCCTTCAAAAGCGATAGATGACCTTGGTGTAGTGCGCCCATAGTTGGAACAAAACCAATAGATGTATCAAGATTTGAAATGGAATTTAAGTGAGAAATTAAATCCTTTTGTGTATTAAAAATAAGCATTAGCTTTCTATTAATGAGATGCAAACTTACTATTTTCATAAATAACTGCATAAATTTTTGTACTTTTGCCTGTTTTTTATTGCCAATCAATAAAGTAAAATAGATTATGGAAGATAAGAGGATATTATATGTATCATCTGAAGTGGTGCCCTATTTGGCTGAGAATGAGGTTTCTTTGATGTCGTATGACGTTCCAAAAATGATTAACGATCAAGGCGGACAAATAAGAATTTTTATGCCTAGGTATGGCAATATTAATGAAAGAAGACATCAGTTACATGAAGTTATTCGTTTGTCAGGGATGAATCTAGTAGTCAATGACTTGGATATGCCTTTGATAATTAAAGTAGCTTCCATTCCAAAGGAAAGAATTCAGGTTTATTTTATTGATAATGATGAATATTTCAAGAGAAAAGCTACTTTCAGTGATGAAGATGGAGTGTTATATCCAGACAATGATGAAAGAGCTATTTTCTTTGCCAAAGGTGTTGTGGAAACTGTAAAAAAATTAAATTGGGTTCCCGATATTATTCATGTTCATGGATGGATGGCGAGTTTATTGCCTATATATATGAAACATTATTACAAGGATGAAGCGTTGTTTTCAGAAACAAAAATTGTGACATCAGTTTATGGGCAATCGTTTGAAGGGGCTTTGAATGCTGAGATGATTAATAAGATTAAATTTGACAATATCCCACATGATTCTATTAAGGAATTAGAATTGCCAAACTATGAAAACCTTATTATTGCTGCAGTAAATCATTCGGATGGAGTTATTGCTGCTTCTCAAAATATAACTCCAAGTTTAACAAAATATATAGAATCTTCGGGGAAACCTTTTTTACCTTTCGCCTCCAAAGATAACTTTAGTGAAGCATACACAAACTTTTATAAAGCGTTGCTTTCTTAAAACAATAGTAATATTTATGAACAAAAAATCATTTTTTCAATTCATTTTATTTGGTTTATTCGTTTTTATTTCATTTGTTTCTTGTGATAAAGATTATAATGAAATAGGCGCAGATATTGTTGGTGACGACCATTTTGGTTTTCAAAAATACACCGGCGCATTTATTAAATCTTACAATCAAAAATTAGGACCAATTGCTTCCAATAATTTGGCTGTAAATCCGTTAGGATTTTATGACAATCCTGCTTTTGGAACTACACAAGCTAATTTTGTTACACAAGTTGAATTGTCAGTTAGTAATCCAATATTTAATAATGTGGATGACAACAACTATGATGTACTTCCAACGGTTTTAGATAGTGTTGTTTTGGAGATTCCTTACTACAGTACTATAAAACAAGTAGAACAAGTAGAAGTAAACGGAGTACAAGAAAGACGAACTACTTATGAGTTAGATTCAATTTATGGAGTAGAAGGGTCAAAGTTTAAATTAAGTGTTTATCAATCCAATTATTATTTAAGAAATTTAGACCCAAATGTGTCACTTGCAGAAACGCAATTATTTTACACCGACAAAGATGCCGAAATCGATAATAATAAAATTCCAGTTTTGTTAAATGATTTACCCACTTCTGACCCCAGAAATGCAGATGGGCATGAAAATTCTCAGTTTTATTTTGATAAAAGAGAACATAAAACCACAGTTCCAAATGAAACAGCTGGTCAACCTGATGTAGTGACTAGATCAAAACCATCCATGAGATTGCATCTAAGAAATGATGTTTTTAATGCTGCAATTATAAATGCACCAAGCGGTCAACTAGCAGACAACAATGTTTTTAAAAATTTTTTTAGAGGAATCTATTTCAAAACGGAAAGTTTAGGGAATCCAGGAAATATGGCAACCCTCAATTTTAAAGATGGAAAGATAACACTTTACTATAATGAAGACAAAAAAACCACACCTACAACTGGCGATCCTACATATGAAAGAATAAACAAGACCTATGTTTTAAATCTAAATGGCAATACTGTAAGTTTGTTAAATAACACCAACGAAAATGTAGATTATACTAATGCTTCCAATAATCCTTCTCAAGAAGCAGCACAATTATTTTTAAAAGGCGGACAAGGTTCTATTTCGGTTATTGATATTTTTGGGCCAGACGCAAATAATAATGGCATAGCTGATGAAATTGAAGTAATCAAGGCGAATGGCTGGTTAATTAACGAAGCCAATCTGACTTTTTATGTGGATAGATTAGCCATGTCTGACACACGTTCCATTGAGCCGAATCGTATTTTTCTCTATGATTTAAATAACAAAAAAATGGTAGTTGATTATATTCTTGATGGCACGAGTAATGGCATTAACCCTAAATTTAACAAGTCAACTTTTGGGGGTATTCTCGAAAAAGAAAATGTTGCCGGCGGAAGAGGTGTTAAGTATAAAATTAGAATTACAAATCACGTAAGGAGTTTAATTAATAGAGATTCTACCAACGTTCGGCTAGGGCTTTCAATTACAGAAAATATCAACAATGTAGGTTTTTCTAAATTAAAGACCGCAAATACCACAACCAATAGCGCACCAGCCATGTCGGTAATGAGTCCGCTTGGCACCATTTTATATGGATCTAGTCCATTAGTTCCTGATGATAAACGATTAAAACTAGAAATCTATTATACAAAACCTGATTAATATTATAGCATTATGTGTGGAATTGTTGGTTATATTGGCTATCGAGAAGCGTACCCTATCGTAATTAAAGGGCTAAAAAGATTAGAATATAGAGGTTATGATAGTGCCGGAATCATGTTATATGATGGTAAAGACATTCAAATTTCTAAAACAAAAGGGAAAGTTTCAGATTTAGAAGAGAAATCTATAAATATAGCTTCATCCAAAGCCACAATAGGAATGGGTCACACGCGTTGGGCAACTCACGGTGTACCAAATGATATTAATTCACACCCACATGTGTCCAACTCTGGAAACTTAGTTATTATTCACAACGGGATAATTGAAAACTACGAACCCTTAAAAAAAGAATTATCAAAAAGAGGATACACATTTACATCTGATACTGATACCGAAGTATTGATAAATCTTATTGAAGATGTTAAAAAGAAAGAGAATATCAAACTTGGTAAAGCCGTTCAAATTGCATTAAACCAAGTGGTAGGTGCTTATGCGATTTGCGTTTTTGACAAAGAAAATCCAGACGAAATTATAGTGGCTAGACTAGGTAGCCCATTAGCCATTGGTGTTGGGGAAAACGAATTATTTATTGCTTCTGATGCGTCGCCATTTATTGAATATACTTCGAACGCTATTTATTTGGAAGATGAAGAAATGGCTATCGTGCGCTTGCACAAACCGTTAAAAGTCAGAAAAATTAAAGACGACACCTTAGTCGATCCCTATGTTCAAGAACTTCAAATGAATTTGGAGCAAATTGAAAAAGGCGGATATGATCATTTCATGTTGAAAGAAATCTTTGAGCAACCCAATGTGATCAAAGATACTTACAGAGGTCGTCTACATGCCAATGAGGGAATTATTCAAATGGCAGGTGTAGAAGATAATATTGAAAAGTTTCTTCATGCACAAAGAATAGTAATCATTGCCTGCGGGACATCATGGCATGCTGGATTAGTAGCCGAGTATATTATTGAAGAATTTACCAGAATCCCTGTTGAAGTTGAATATGCATCAGAGTTTAGGTATCGCAATCCAATAATCAACAAAGATGATATAGTCATCGCTATTTCTCAATCAGGAGAAACAGCAGATACATTAGCCGCAATTAAACTAGCCAAAGAAAGAGGTGCTTTTGTTTTTGGAGTATGCAATGTGGTGGGTTCTTCTATTTCAAGAGAAACGCACGCAGGAGCATATACACATGCAGGCCCAGAAATTGGAGTAGCATCTACCAAAGCTTTTACAACTCAAATTACAGTGTTAACCATGATTGCTTTGCGTTTAGCAAAAGCAAAAGGCACCTTGTCAAACTCTGATTTCCATAGGTATCTTCAAGAACTTCAAGTTATCCCAGAGAAAGTTTTAGAAGAATTAGAAACAAACGATAAAGCAAAAGAAATTGCAGAAAAATTCAAAGACGCTACCAATTGTCTTTATTTAGGTAGAGGATATAATTTTCCAGTAGCGTTGGAAGGAGCATTAAAATTAAAAGAGATATCCTATATTCATGCTGAAGGTTATCCTGCTGCCGAAATGAAACATGGTCCTATCGCCTTAATTGACGAGCAAATGCCAGTGGTTGTTATTGCTCCTAAACAAGGACATTATGATAAGGTAGTGAGTAATATTCAAGAAATAAAATCAAGAAGTGGTAAAATTATCGCTGTTGTAACCAAGGGAGATGTACAAGTAAAAGAATTGGCGGACTACGTAATTGAAATTCCAGAAACTTCGGATGCATTATCACCTTTAATTACTACAATTCCTTTGCAATTATTGTCTTATCATATTGCGGTATTAAGAGGTTGTAATGTAGATCAGCCAAGAAATCTTGCAAAATCAGTGACGGTAGAATAAATAGTTAGAAAATATATTTTTAAAAGCGAGATACAGGCTCGCTTTGTTTAGTTAATTTTTTATGATTAATATAAAAAAAATGATTTTTTATGTATTGGCAGAGTGTTTTTCACAATGTTTTTCACAAATTGTTAATAAAAACTTAAATATATATAAATACCAATTTAGCAGTATTCAAGCTAATAATTTAATAATTTAATAAATTTTCACTTCCTTTTTTGAGTATATAAAAAAAATCTATTACTTTGGCTACTTAAACTAACAAAATATTTAACCAAATGAAGATTTATTTATTTATCATTTCATTGTTGTTTTGCGGAATAACCTATTCGCAAACATCAATTTCAGGTTCGGTAAAAGACAACAATAACCAACCAATTCCTGGTGCCAACGTCAAAATAGTTGGTGATACTGCAGGCACAGTTACTGACATTGATGGGAATTTTACTTTATCCACATCAAAAAAACCACCTTTAGTCCTTGAAGTTTCAAGTATTGGTTTTGCAACAAAAAGAGCAAACATTACATCCAACAATCAAAGTGTTAGCGTAGTGTTAACAGACGAGGAAAACAAGTTAGACGAAATTGTTATTTCTGCCTCTAGAACTCCAGAAAGAATTAGAGAGTCACCTGTAACTATAGAGCGTATGACTTTGCGTGACATCAAAAACACTACTTCGCCAACCTTTTATGAAGGTTTAGAAAACTTAAAAGAGGTACATTTTAACACATCAAGCTTTAATTTTAAATCAATTAACACCCGAGGTTTTGCAACAGTTGCTAACACACGTTTTATGCAACTGGTTGATGGCATGGATAATTCATCTCCTGCTTTGAACTTTAACTTGGGTAATCTCATTGGTTTATCTGATTTAGACGTTCATAGTGTTGAACTTTTGCCTGGTGCCTCATCTGCCTTGTATGGGGCGAATGCTTTTAATGGTATTTTATTCATGAATTCAAAAAATCCTTTTGAATTTCAAGGTATTAGTGCCTACATTAAACGTGGAATAACCAATCATGAAGTGGCAGGTACCAATGAATTTCTTGATTTTGGTTTGAGAGCCGCCTGGGCATTTACCCCACATTTTGCTGCTAAGGCAAATTTTACTTATATGAGAGCAACCGAGTGGATAGCTGCTGATGACAGAGATGTTAACGGCGGTTTGGTTGGTCATGCTAATAACAGAAATTATGATGGTTTAAACTTTTTTGGCGATGAAGTTTCCAACTTTTTATCAAATGTTGGTACTATAAGTAGAGATGGTTATAGAGAACAAGATTTGAATGATAATGAGATTAATAATGTTAAATTTGATGCTTCTATTCATGTTAGACCTTGGGCAACTTCGTCTAATGAATATTGGAAGGATACTGAAATTATTGCTCAGCATAAAGTAGGATTAGGTAACACTGTGTATCAAGGAGGTAGTAGATATGCACTAAGAAACTTTTTTATGAGCCAAACTAGAGCAGAAATCAAACATAAAAATTTCTTTATAAGAGGTTATGTATCAGCTGAAGATGCTGGAGATTCTTACGACATGCGTTTTGCTGCAATCAATATTAATAGAAGAGCTAAATCTGATGTTCAATGGTTTACGGATTACGCTACTGCATACTTACAATCTCAAATAGGTTTGGGATTTAATGGCGGACAAGCTGATGCTTTTGCAAGAGGTTTTGCTACAAATAATATTACAACAGTACCTGGTTTTCCTGGCACTAATCCGCTAGGCCTAACACCTCTTCTTAATGGTCAAGCACAATTTCAGCCTGGAACTCCAGAATTTGTAAACGCTTTAGCTGATGTTCGATCGAGTGCAGATGTTTCCAACGGGGCTTTGTTTAAAGATCAATCTCGAATTTGGCATAGTGACTGGAATTATAACCTTAGAGATCACATATCATTTGCAGATATACAAGTAGGTGGTTCTTTTCGCACTTATGTCTTAGATTCACAAGGTACAATTTTTACTGATTTTGATGGCCCAATTAAATATGATGAATATGGTTTGTACACACAATTTCAAAAGAAATTCATGGAAGACCGTTTAAAATTAACAGCTTCTATTCGTTACGATAAATCTGAATTATTTGATGGTCAGTTTTCTCCTCGTGTATCTTTTGTTTACTCTGCAGGTGAAAGAAAAAATCACAATTTTAGAGCGTCATTCCAAACAGGTTTCCGTAACCCTACTACTCAAGATTTATTTATTGGTTTAAATGTAGGTCCAAGAGCATTAGTAGGTTCTGCGGCAAGTAATTTATCAAGATATTCAGAAACTCTTAATGTCAGTAGTGCTGGTGTTTTAGAAGGCAATCCCTCTTCAGTTACTTTAAACGGAGCTAATGCTTATGGTTTGTCTTATACATCTGAATCGGTTCAAAAATTTTTACAATCACAAAACACAAATGATTTAATAACAGTTCAACAAACACCATTGGTTAAACCAGAACAAGTTAAAGCATTTGAATTAGGTTATAAATCTAGAATAAATGGTTTTGATATTGATATCAATGGTTACTATAATATTTACAACGATTTCATGAGTGGCGCCCGAGTTGTTGTTCCTTTCTATGGATTAGCTGGAAATGATATTACTAATCAAGCTAATATTAATGCTATTAATGCTATTTCAAGAGGAGATAGAAGAACTTATGATTTATATACTAATACTACAGCTGTTATAAATTCTTATGGTGCTGGCCTAGGATTAGTTAAAAAAGTTTATAAAGATTTTGAATTATCAGCCAGTTACAATTGGGCTGCTTTTGATTATGATGAATCTGTTGACCCAGCTTTTAGACCAATGTTTAATACACCAGAACATCGAGCTAAATTTGGTATTAATAATGATAATTTATTCAAAAACTTCGGTTTTGGAATCAATGGCCGTTGGTGGTCGGAGTATGAGTGGACTTCGACTTTTGCAGATGGTATGATTCCTTCAACTTTTGTTTTAGATGCCCAAATGTCTTATGCTATTCCTAGTTTAAAATCAGTGATTAAATTAACTGGTTCAAATATTGGAAGCAATGATTATTTGCAAGTGATAGGTGCTGGTAGAGTCGGTCAAATTTACACCTTAGGTATTTCAATTAACCCTTAATTATTTCAATCATGTATAAAAATTTAAAATATTTATTTATTTCTTCTTTGTTCTTTGTGGCTTGTAGTGAAGACATAAAAGAAGAGGTTATCGCAGAAGCCCCTTTATCTAAAGGGTCAGCAGATTTTACAAAATACGTTGCATTAGGCAATTCATTAACTGCTGGTTTCTCTGATGGTGCTTTATTCAAGGCTGGTCAAATTAATGCTTACCCAAATCTAATGGCAGAAAAATTTGCTGAAGTTGGTGGAGGTCCATTTACTACACCATTAACCAATGATAATGTTGGTGGTTTATTAGTAGGAGGTGTCCAAATTCAAGGACCGAGATTGGTTTTTTTCAATGGTGCTCCTGTACCTTTAAATATTGCTGTTCCAGGTTCAGTTCCTACAACTGAAATTGGGGTACCTTTAACAGGGCCTTTTAATAACATGGGTGTTCCAGGTGCTAAATCGTATCATTTAGTAGCGCCAAATTATGGTAATATTGCTGGCCTTTCAAATGGCACTGCCAATCCATATTTTGTAAGATTTCGTTCTTCAGCATCAACAACTATTTTAAATGACGCTTTAGCTCAAAACCCAACTTTTTTTAGTTTGTGGATAGGCAATAATGATGTATTAGGCTATGCAACTTCTGGAGGCACAGGTGTTAATCAATTAGGTAATACTAACCCTGCAACTTATGCAGGAAATGATATTTCTGACCCAGCTATGTTTAACACTGTTTATAACCAAATGATTGACGCTTTAACAACAGGTGGTCGAAAAGGAGTGGTAGCTAATATACCAAGTGTCACATCTGCTGCTTTTTTTAAAGCTGTTCCATTTAACCCTGTTCCATTAAATGCTGCAACCGCTGACGCATTGAATGCTGGTTTAATAGGTCCGTTAGATCAAATTTTAACAGCATTGGGTCAACAAGATCGTCTAAAACCGTTAGTCGCAGCATCTAACAATCCACTTTTAATCGTAGATGAAGGTTTAACAAATTTAGGGCCTCAAATTCAAGCTATTGCAGCGGCTTCTGGTAATCCACAATTAGTTGCTTTAGCACCCTTTTTAGGATCTGTTTATGGTCAAGCTAGACACGCAACTAAAGATGATTTAGTTTTATTAACTACTCGTTCAGTTATTGGACAGCCGGCTGGTTCTCCTGTTCCTACTTTAAATGCTTTTGGTGTTTCTTTTCCATTACAAGACCAACACCTTTTAGTACCAACTGAAATTACAATGATTAATACTGCTACAACTGCATTTAACAATACCATAAAAACCGCTGCAGAATCAAAAGGTTTGGCTTTTGTTGATGTTAATTCAATTATGGGAGAGTTGAGTAGAACTGGTATTAGATTTGATAATTATCACATGTCAGCAACTTTTGGTCAAGGCGGTGTATTTAGTTGGGATGG
Source organism: Flavobacterium sp. (assembly GCF_046317795.1). Taxonomy (GTDB): domain Bacteria; phylum Bacteroidota; class Bacteroidia; order Flavobacteriales; family Flavobacteriaceae; genus Flavobacterium. Next base: position 21,494 of record NZ_JBKCVI010000041.1, read on the forward strand.
TATTCACATTACTGCTCGAGCAAACGCGTATATTGCAAATCAATTTTTAGGAGCTATTGAAAGAACTTATGGTGCTAAATTTAATAAATTTAAACCTCAAGATAAGCCAATTACTTATCCATCTTTTTTACCAAACTAAAGAAGAAGTTTAAACGTTTAAACCCCACAATTTGTGGGGTTTTTCATTTCCATTTGTGGGTTTGTGTACAAATTATTAATCGCTTACCATTTCGGCTTTTGAGCTTACGATTAAATAGAATTACAACGAATAATTTTATTGTTACTTCTAGTTTATTACTGGATTTTTTTCTCTTTAGATGGTGTTCATCCTAGCCCAATAGGATATGCGCTAATTGCTAATAAATTTTTGGAAGCCATCAATGCCAAATAGGGTTCCAATTTTAAAGGAGTCAATTTAGGACAATATCGAATTTTATTTCCTGCAACTCTTTAGAAAATTTTAATTTTTACACTAATAACCATCCTTTTTACAGGGATGGTTTTTTGTTTTAGAGCATTCGTAATAAATTCCGCTTTTTTATAAAAAAATAATTGATAATTCGATTTATAAAAATTATCTTTGCGCTCTGAAAAAACAAGGTTAAATCTGTTAAATTTCTCTTTCTCCTCTCCTTGGGAGAGGTTGGGTGGGGCTAAATACATAAACAATGTCAAAAGCAATAGGAAAAGTTTCCCAAATTATCGGACCAGTAGTTGATGTCGTATTCAACGGTAAAGATGTTGAATTACCTAAAATTTATGATTCGTTAGAAATTATCAATAAAAACGGTTCAAAGTTAATTCTTGAAGTGCAATCTCACGTTGGAGAAAACACAGTTCGTACTATTTCGATGGACTCAACTGACGGATTAAGTAGAGGTACAGAAGTGAAAGCTACTGGCGCTCCAATCCAAATGCCAATTGGTGCTGATATCTACGGGCGTTTGTTTAATGTAATTGGTGATGCTATTGATGGTTTAGGCGATTTACCAAAAGAAGGTAAAGACGGAATATCTATACACAGAGCTGCTCCAAAATTTGAAGATTTATCAACTTCAACCGAAGTTTTATTCACCGGTATCAAAGTAATCGATTTGATTGAGCCGTATGCAAAAGGGGGAAAAATTGGATTATTCGGTGGTGCTGGAGTAGGTAAAACAGTTTTGATTCAGGAGTTGATTAATAATATCGCCAAAGGTCACGGTGGACTTTCTGTATTCGCAGGAGTAGGTGAAAGAACCCGTGAAGGAAATGACCTGCTTCGTGAGATGTTGGAGTCAGGCATTATAAAATATGGAGAAGAATTCATGCACTCTATGGAAAATGGAGGATGGGATTTGTCTAAAGTAGATAAACCAGGAATGAGAGAGTCGAAAGCTACTTTCGTTTTCGGACAAATGAATGAGCCACCAGGAGCAAGAGCTCGTGTAGCTTTATCAGGATTGTCGATAGCTGAATATTTCCGTGATGGTGCAGGTTCAGACCAAGGGAAAGATGTACTTTTCTTTGTTGATAATATCTTCCGTTTTACACAAGCAGGTTCTGAGGTGTCAGCATTGTTAGGACGTATGCCATCTGCAGTAGGTTACCAACCAACGTTGGCAACAGAAATGGGTGTAATGCAAGAAAGAATTACATCAACAAACAAAGGTTCGATTACATCAGTACAAGCGGTTTACGTGCCTGCGGATGACTTAACCGATCCGGCACCAGCAACAACGTTTGCTCACTTAGATGCTACAACAGTATTGTCTCGTAAAATTGCCGAGTTAGGGATTTATCCTGCGGTGGATCCATTGGATTCTACTTCAAGAATTCTTACGGCTCAAATCTTGGGAGACGAGCATTACAACTGTGCGCAAAGAGTAAAAGAAATTCTTCAAAAATACAAACAATTACAGGACATCATTGCTATCCTTGGTATGGAAGAGTTGTCTGAAGAGGATAAATTATCAGTATCAAGAGCGCGTCGTGTGCAACGTTTCTTGTCACAACCGTTCCACGTTGCTGAGCAATTTACAGGATTAAAAGGAGTTTTAGTTGATATTAAAGATACCATCAAAGGATTTAACATGATTATTGATGGAGAATTAGACCACTTGCCTGAAGCTGCTTTCAACCTCAAAGGAACTATTGAAGACGCTATTGAAGCAGGAGAAAAAATGTTGGCAGAAGCATAATTAAGTTGGAAGTCAGAAGTCAGAAGTTAGAAGCAACACTCTAATCTTCCCACTTCCCACTTCCCACTTCTAACTCAAAAAGTATGATTTTAGAAATAGTATCACCAGAGGCAACATTATTCAAGGCAGAAGTTACTTCGGTATCATTACCAGGCGTGAATGGGTCTTTCCAAATATTGAATAATCACGCACCTATAGTCTCTATTTTGAAACAAGGAACTATAAAAATTGAAGCACCAAGTTTTAAATTTGAAAAAGAAGTAGTTGAAAAATTTACCAAAGTAAATGAACAAAACTATACTTTGGAAATCAATTCAGGAACCATTGAAATGAAAGACAATAAAGTAATTGTTTTAGCGGATTAAGACGATTTAAAATAAAAGCAGAAAGCTTAGTCTCGTCACCAACGAGATTGGGCTTTTTTT
>NZ_JBKCVI010000042.1:0-17121 GCF_046317795.1 Flavobacterium sp.
TGTTTAAATAACTGAATCTTTGTTTTAGTACTTTAAAGTAATCTTCAAAAGTAATGTTGCCATAAATTTCAGGTTCGCGTTTGCCCAAAAGGTTGAGGTTTGGACCGTTGATGATAATGATTTTCATGAAGAGTATTTTTAGCTAAAAATAAAAAACCGTTATCATATAGACAACGGTTTCATGATTTAAATGAATTTATTTCTTAACCTAAAACTTATAACCCACAGAAAGTTGAATAACTCTATTGGTAACATCAGCATCATTGCTAACTTCTGTTAGCCCTAAAACGTATCTGCCTTGTATAAAAAAGTGATCGGTAATGTTATAACCCAAACCCGCAACAGCTGCAAAATCAAAAGTTTCTCCTTCAAACTGGTCTTCAACATTTTCATTTATCAAGAAAGCAAATTGTGGACCAGCTTCCAAGCTTAACTTTTTGCTTGTTAAATAAAATTTTGCCAATACCGGTACTGTGATATAATTGTAATTAATGTCTTCAAAACCAGCTACATCTATTTTTGCACCTTGAGAAGAATACAACAATTCAGGTTGAATGGACAGGTTTTCAAGAAGTTTTAATTCAACAATAGCCCCAAAATGAAAGCTTGTGTAATTTGAGCTATCGAAACCATCTCCTTTAAGGTTAGAAAAGTTTACTCCACCTTTTAAACCAAATTCTACCATTTGTGCTTGTGCACTGCTGATAAATAATATTGTAAAGAATAAAATAAGTGCTTTTTTCATTTTTGTTTTGTTTTAAAATTTTAATTGAATGTAATATTGTAATTTTTATTTAACTCTCGCAAATTTTTGTGTAGATTTATTTAGATTATTTAATTTTAATATGTTTCATAATAGAATTAATAAAATATAAACTATAGTTAATTAGGGTTCTAATTTATTAAAAATAAAACACTTATACGCTTTTAATTATTAATAACATTGTTAATAACTATAAAGTTTGTTCTATTTCATAATAAACTTAACTTTTAACTTTGAGGGTATTAATTTAAAACAAAACAAAACATGAAAAAAATTATTTTAACAGTTGCAGCAGTATTCGTTTTATCGTTTGCTAATGCACAAGATGATGCGAAAAACGTAAAGGGCTTCTCTAAAGGAGATATGTGGGCTGAAGGTAGTTTCAGTTTTAGATCTGGAGATCTAGTTGATAGTTGGGCTTTCAATCCAAAAATTGGATATATGATTGACAATAAATGGGGTATCGGAGGGAAACTTGATTTTTCTGGTGCTAAACAAGCCAATGGTGATAAAAGTGGAGCTTTTGGAATTGGAGTTTTTGCTCGTAACTATTTTTTGTCTTTAGGAGCTGACAAAGCTTTTCAAGCTTTTGGAGAATTAGGTTTAGGATATTCTGCTCTAACAGAAGAACCAAATGGCGGAAGTAAATCTACTACTAGCGCTTTGAATGCTAATATTGATTTAGGGATAAATTATTTTTTCACTTCTCATTGGGCAGCTACATTTAAATTGGCAAACATTTTAAGTTACAATAATACAAATCCTGAAAATGGTTCAAATTCTAGTGATTTAAATGTAAATGTAAATTTGTTTAACAATATCTTCGCTCAACCGCAGTTTGGATTATTATACAAATGGTAATTTAATTGTTTGATTGAATATAGGAAGCCGTCTCAAAACTGAGGCGGTTTTTTTATACAATCAAATGAAACTATAAAAATGTATCAAAAAGTAAAAAACATTCTGAGTAAAAATATCAGAAAAAATTGTTGATAATTTTGTTGATAACTGAAATAGGGAAACACTTCTTTTGGAATTGAATACTATAAATTTGTTCCATACTAATTTTAAAAATTTTATTTATGAAAAAATTATCTATTTTATTTATTGTTTTATTAAGTGCATACTCTGTAAATGCACAAATGTTTAAGTTTGGACTAAAAGGAGGAGCAAATTTTTCTAGTCTTGAAGGTGATAATATTGAAAGCTCTAAGTATACAAGTTTCCATTTTGGAGGTTTAGTAGAAATTAGCTTATTGGAAAATTTATCCGTGCAACCGGAACTTTTGTATTCATCACAAGGAGCAAAATTTGATGAAGCCGCTGTAGAAGACATCAATTACAATTATATTACTGTTCCCGTAATGGCTAAATTTTATTTAGTGAGTAAAAAATTTAGTTTAGAAGCAGGACCACAGTTTTCATTTTTAATAAATCAAAATGTATCAGATCAATTCGAAGGGGAATCTTTTGATTTTGCAGTTGCTGGAGGTTTAGGATACAATATAACTGAACATTTTTTTGTTCAAGGTCGTTATGTTCTTGGGCTAACCCAAGCTAATAAAGAAGCCGAAGTAACTAATAGAGTAATTCAATTATCTTTAGGATATATTTTTTAATAAGGTATTTGCATATTAAAAAAATATACTACATTTGAATAGCTTTGGTTCATTTAATTCAGGTGTTGTTTACATTATAATACTTTACTTCAAAATAAATAAACCACTCAAATCGAGTGGTTTTTTTATTTACGATATTTCAACTGTAATTGATATTTAATAAATTTAACAATTGTTAAATATGTTTCTTTTGTAAATTGTAAAATTATTTTTATTTATTTATCTTTGTAATCAATTAATTAAAAGCTAACAAAGGGCTATCTTTACAAGTCATTGTTTTGTAAATTTATATTTAAAAAATGAAACCTATCCCATTCTTTCTTAAATATTCTACTAAAAGTGTATTAAACCTTTTTGTATTACTTTTTTTAATCGTTTCTGCCATTTCAACTGCACAAAATAAAGCTATAAAAGATACCACTTCTGCTAAAGAAGATACATTAGGAAAAAAAAATAAAAACTCTTTAGCTGTTTTAGACAATTACATTGCTAAAATGGCTACTGAAGAGCTTAAAGAAGGTAAGCTTCAACTGAATAATAATAGAATTACACAATGGCAGAATAATAATTTCAATCTAATCATTTCTGAAATACAAAAGGCCAATTTTCTCCTTAAAGAGGGTGTTGATTATAAAAATTTTACTGCTGAACTAGATTTGCTTATAAAATTAAAAGACGAATCACTCGAAGGAATTACCAACAAAAGGGATAAAAAGCAAACTATAAGAAATCTTTCTACAACTTACCTTTTATTACAAGAATTGTCAAAGCGCACCGATGAAAGATTAATTGTTATTGATGAAAGTAATCAATCATTAAGCACTTTTCAAAGACGATTAGATTCATTAACATCAAACAAAAAGTTATATATAGTACCCTTAGATTCAATCTCCAAAATAAATTATTATCAGCGATTTGTTTTTATGTCAAAAGACCTAAAATCTGTTAATGTTAATATCAAAAATGCCCAAGACAGTATTCAAAAACTGCAAGTAATGGGTAACCTTTTTAAATACAGTTTAAAAAAGGATATTGCTTATATTAATAGTGAACGTAAAGCCATTTATGACAATATAAAAGATTTTAATAAAGCTAACATTGATAAAAACCACAAGGATATATCTTTTCAAGAAAATATAAGTTATTCTTTTGGTAAAGGCATGTTGGTATTAATATATTATTATGTTAATTATAGTCACAATATTATTATAATGATGCTATTTGTAATAGCATTGATTGTATTTTTAAAAGTTTTAAAAAGGAAATATATTGATACCAACCTTTATAATGATTTGCAATATCCAAAGCAACTATTTGAACATCCAGTCGCTGCTTCATTAGTAATTGTATTTACAATTTATCAATTCATTTTACAATTGCCACCTTTTATTTTCTCTAGTTTTCTTTGGATGATTAGTGCATTTGCATTGACCTTCTTGTTGCGAAAATCAGTATCTAAATATTGGTTTAGAGTTTGGTTGGTTATTTTGCTTTTTGCAATAGTGGCAGTATTCGATAATTTATTGCTTCGTTATTCCGTAGCTGAGGAAAATTTTATTGTATTCATGAATATCAGTGGATTTATTTTAGGTTTGTTTCTCCTCATTAATAGCAGGGAACAAGGTAGAAGTTTTGTAGAAAAAACAATTTTTGCATCAGTTATAGTATTAATCATATTTGAAATTATTTCATTTTATTGTATACTAACAGACCAATATAATAATGCAAAAATGTTTATGACAAATGGTTTTTTTACGGTTATAATTGCCTATTTGATGGTTTGGACTTATTATTTGATTGGTGATATCAAAATACTTTCCTATTACCTTAAAGAAACAGATAAAGAAAGAGAAAACTTAGTATTGAACCCAAATAAAAAAACAGGAGTGCTTACCTATGTTTTACTGTTTGTAGGTTGGTTTATACTTACCAGTCGAAATTCATATTCTTTTCAAACCTTTACTGCACCATTTAAAAAAGCTTTTTATAAACCACAAACTTTTGGTGAATTCACTTTTACCTATGAAAATATTTTTGTATTCTTTGTTGTTTTATTCATTTCAGGATTTCTTTCTAGTATTGTTTCTTTTTTAACAACAGAAACAAGGACTGCGATAAAAAACAACAGAAAATCAGGAGTAGGAAGTTGGTTGCTACTCATCAAAATCGCTATTATTTCACTAGGAATAGTTATCGCATTTGCTTCGGCAGGGTTTCCTATCGATAAATTAGCTTTAGTCCTAAGTGCTTTGGGTGTTGGTATTGGTTTTGGACTTCAAACAGTAATTAACGATTTAGTAAGTGGTCTTATTATAGCATTTGAAAAACCAGTTAATCTAGATGATGTTGTAGAGGTTGGTGGACAAAGTGGAAAAATGAAATCAATAGGAATTAGAAGCAGCGTAATAAGTACTTGGCAAGGTTCTGATGTTATTATTCCTAATGGAAATTTATTAAATAATAATTTAATTAATTGGACCTTAGGAAAAAGCAGAAGAAGAATAGATTTTAATTTGAGTGTGTCTAAAGGAACTGATTTGTCACTTGTTGACCAAGTACTGAATGATATTTTAGATAATAATGATCAAATACTAAAAACATCTCATAATAGTATTCAAGTAATTAATTTTAATGAAAGAACTATTGATTTCGTTGTTAAGTTCTGGGTTGAACATTTTGAAATAGCTATGGAAGTGAAGAGTGATGTTCTTAAAGCTATTGATATCAAGTTTAAAGAATATAAGATTTAATCCCTTTCCTTCAAAAAGATATAAATATTCAATTAATTACAAATAATAATAATTAGTATATCAAATATTAACAAAAAAACTAAGTATAAAAACAAAAATTCAATCAATTATGAAAAAAGTATTTTTAATGTTATCAATTGCCTTCGTAATCAGTTCTTGTGGAAAGAAAAACGAATTAGAACCAAATACTTCTAAAGCTGATTCTATAGCTACAAAAGAAATAAAAACAGATACAGTTCCTAGTTTCACGAAGGAATTAAGCTTAAACAAAATATCCTTTAAAATTTCGGTTACAGGAAATCAAATGACAATTACACCTTCGGGTTTGTCAATAGATAACAATCCAATTATAAGAGAAATTGAAGGAACAGTTACAAATGCCGAAATTGGAGATTTGAATAGCGATACTTTTCCTGAAGTATTTATATATACTAATTCCGATGGTAGTGGAAGTTATGGAAAGGCCTATGGTTTTTCAGTTAATAACGGAAAATCAGTTAGCGATATCAGCATTCCTAATGTAACTGACATTCCAAAATTAAGCAAAGGTTATATGGGACACGATGATTTTGCTATTGTAGAAGGTATTCTTGCCCAACGATTTCCAATATACAATGAAGGCGATACAAATAGTAACCCAACAGGAAAAACAAGACAAATACAATATAAACTGCGTGACGTAGAATCGTCAAGAGTTCTTGTAGTTGATCAGACAATCGAATTTTAACTGTAAAATTATAAATATTGTGAAAAAATCAATATTGCCCTAAATAAATTTGTAAAAACTAAAATTTATTTAGGACAACATTGGTATTGGATATAAAACCGAGGTTTCTCCAAAAATCAGTATTCTTATAGATTATCAAATAGTGGCTGGACTTACAGATATTATTAAAGCATCTGAATTTTCTACTATGAATAGCTTTGGTTCATTTAATACTGGTGTTGTTTTTAAATTATAATACTTTACTTCAATATAAAATAACTTCTCAGAAATGAGAGGTTTTTTTATTTACGATAAATAAAGTATTTGCATATTTAAAAAATTTACTACATTTGCACCACTAATTTTAAAATTAAATAAAACATAAAAAAAATTATTTTAACAGTAGCTGCAGTATTCGTTTTATCGTTTGCTAATGCACAACAAAGAGAAAAAGGTACAATTGAGTTAGCACCACAAATAGGTTATGCTACAGCAAATTATTATGGAGAAAATAACCTCAACAACAATTCACTCGGAGGTGTAGCTTTTGGATTAGGTGCTGATTATTTTTTTAATGATAGATGGAGTTTGCGTTCAGGTTTATTATATCAACCTATGGGTTCCGACCTTGGCGGTGGTTTTAAAGAGAAAATTAACTATTTAACCTTACCAGTTAATGCGAATTGGCATTTTGGAAGTACAAGAAAATGGAATTTAAATTTTGGGCCAAGTATTGGTTTTGTAATGTCTGCTAAATTTGATGGTAATGATATTAAAGATCTAGTAGTAGCAACTCAAGTTGGTTTAAATTATGGTATTGGATATAAAATATTTGTAAATGAAAAATTTAGTATTTTAATTGATTACCAAGGAATGACTGGCTTAACAGGAATTGATGATTCTGGGGATACAAGTTTAAAAAATGTATATGGATCATTTAATTTAGGTGCTGTAATTAAATTATAAATTTGTTTCATTGAGATTTTTATTAAACCACTCAAATTGGGTGGTTTTTTTATACCTATTATTTAGGGTTAAATGCTTTATAGTAAGGGTTAATATAAATTCGCTTAGGGTTAAAATATAATTTATTAGTTAAATAATAATTATAATTAGTATAAATTTTATTTTGTTTAGTGTTTAAATAATTTTTAATAGGTTTATAATAAAATATTTTAGGGTTAAAATATTTTATATTTTGATTATAATAATTTATTTTAGCTATATCATAAATTTTATAACAATGAAAACACTTCCACACATGGGTTCTTTAATCAAACAAAGAATACTAGAAAAAAAACTAACCTTCGCCGAAGTATGCCGAAGAATAAATATCAAACAACCTGTTATCAATGGTTACTTTGAACAACCAACCCTTCAAACAAAAATCATTTGGAAAATAAGCATAGCTATTGAGCATAATCTATTCGCCGATTTAATCGAAAACCTTCCCGAAAACATCCAAAACGCCAAGAAAACAAGCTTTCAACAAACCATTGAAAAACAAGCTGATGAAATCAAAGATTTAAAAAAAGAAATTGCCATTTATAAAGAGATACTAAAAAATAAATTATAATATTTTATCCAATAATATATCTTTAGTTAAATGTCATTTCGTTACTTTACCATATGAATTGGAATAATTACATCAAAAGTTTTCAATCCTATTTAAAAATAGAGCGAGGGTTATCAAAGAACACTATGGCCAATTATACCTTTGATTTAGAACGATTGTGTCTTTTTTTGAATGAAAATGCTATTACCATTTCCCCTGAGAAGATTACAGAAGAAACCATTCAACAGTTTATTTATGCTGTTTCCAAAGAAGTGAATGGGCGTTCTCAAGCAAGGATTATCTCGGGCTTAAAAAGTTTTTTTACCTATTTGATATTTGAAGATTACCGAGCTGATAATCCCATGGAATTAATAGAATCTCCAAAAATTGGACGAAAACTTCCCGATACACTCTCTGTTGATGAGATTGATGATTTGATTGCTGCAATCGATTTGTCAACTGATGAAGGAGAACGCAACAGAGCCATTCTAGAAACGCTTTATAGTTGTGGACTCAGAGTTACGGAATTAATAACATTAAAAATTTCGGATTTGTTTTTTGAGGAAGGTTTTATAAAAATTACTGGAAAAGGCAATAAACAGCGATTTGTCCCTGTAGCAAAATCTACCCAAAAATACATTGAGCTTTATAAAAATAATATTCGAACGCATTTGAATATTGGTAAAGGTTTTGAAGATACTTTGTTTCTAAACAGAAGAGGAAAGCAATTGACAAGAGCGATGATTTTTACCATTATTAAAACCTTGGCGGTTAAAATTAATCTTTCAAAAAATATTAGTCCGCACACCTTACGCCACTCATTTGCAACACATTTATTAGAAAATGGTGCCGATTTGCGTTCCATTCAAATGATGCTTGGACATGAGTCAATTACTACTACTGAAATCTATGTTCATTTGGACAGAAAACATTTAACACAAATATTACATACATTTCATCCGAGAAAAGAGTAGTTTGTCGATTTTTTTATTATTTTTGTATTGTCAAAAGAATAAAAAAACCCTCAAATCTATTTAAAAAATGAAATTTAATAATGTATTCGTAGTGGATGATGATAAAATTTACCACTTCTTAATCAAAAAGTTGTTCATAAGTAATAATATTGAAGTTAGCCCATCCTTTTTCGAAAATGGTCAAGATGCTTTAGATGGCATTAAACACAACCTCGACAAAGATGAAAATCAGCCCGATTTGATTTTACTAGATATTAACATGCCAGTGCTTGACGGGTGGCAGTTTCTAGAAGAATTTAAAAAGCTAAAAGAATTTATTAAAAAAGAAATTAGCATTTATGTTATTAGTTCCTCTGATAACACAATGGATAGAAATAAAGCTAAAGAATTTGATGATGAAATCACAAATTACTATTTAAAACCCATGACAAGTGATGCAATAAAGTCAATATTTGCATTATAAAAAAGAGGCGACCATTTGATCGCCTCTTTACTTTTAAATCTATATGATTTACTTAGCGATATTCACCGCCCTTGTTTCTCTTATAACTGTAATTTTTACTTGACCAGGATAGGTCATTTCGGTTTGAATTTTTTGAGAAATTTCAAAAGAAAGTTTAGCAGCGTTTTCATCGCTTACTTTTTCGCTTTCTACAATTACGCGTAGTTCACGCCCGGCTTGAATGGCATACGCATTTTTAACTCCATTAAATCCAAATGCAATATTTTCTAAGTCTTTTAATCGTTGAATGTAGGAGTCTAGAACCTGACGTCTGGCTCCTGGTCTAGCTCCCGAAATAGCATCACAAACTTGAATAATAGGAGAAATTAAATACTTCATTTCAATTTCATCATGGTGCGCTCCAATAGCGTTGCACACTTCTTCTTTTTCACCAAATTTTTCTGCCCATTGCATACCAAGTAATGCGTGCGGTAAATCGCTTTCGGTATCGGGTACTTTTCCAATATCGTGAAGTAAACCGGCACGTTTGGCTAGTTTAACATTGAGTCCTAATTCAGCTGCCATAATTCCACAAAGTTTGGAAACTTCGCGCGAGTGTTGCAACAAATTTTGTCCATAAGAGGAGCGGTATTTCATTCTACCAACTACTTTAATTAACTCAGGATGTAAACCGTGGATACCTAAATCAATAACAGTACGTTTTCCAACTTCTGCAATTTCATCATCTATTTGTTTGGTAGTCTTTTCGACAACTTCTTCAATTCTTGCTGGGTGAATACGTCCATCAGTTACTAGTTTGTGTAATGAAAGACGAGCGATTTCTCTTCTGACAGGATCAAAACAAGACAAGATAATTGCCTCAGGTGTATCGTCAACAATAATTTCAACCCCTGTAGCCGCTTCTAGCGCACGAATGTTTCTTCCTTCACGACCAATAATTCTACCTTTCACATCATCTGATTCAATATTGAAAACAGAAACACAATTCTCAACCGCTTCTTCTGTCCCAACACGTTGTATTGTATTGATGATTACTTTCTTGGCTTCTTGTTGTGCGGTTAGTTTTGCTTCTTCAATGGTGTCTTGAATATGAGACATGGCTTTTGTTTTGGCTTCTGCTTTTAAGCTTTCTACCAACTGTTCTCTTGCGTCTTCTGCCGAAAGACCTGATATAACCTCAAGTTGTAAAACTTGGCTTTTGTGGAGCTTTTCAAGTTCTTGTTGTTTTTTATCTAATAATTCGATTTTAGCATTGTATTCCGTTGCTTTTGCTTCAAAATCGTCATTTACTTTTTTGGATTTAGCCAATTCATTTGAAACCTGAGACTCTTTATCACGCGTTCTCTTTTCTACCTCTGCAATTCTTTTGTCTTTGTTTAATATCTCTTTTTCGTGTTCCGATTTTAGTTCTAAAAATTTTTCTTTTGCTTGAAGTAATTTATCTTTTTTGATGTTTTCTGCTTCAAGATTAGCATCTCTTAAAATAGAAGATGCTTCTTTTTTTGCATTTTTAATCATGTTGGAGGTATTGTTTTTCTCTAAGAACTTTGCTATTCCAAAACCTCCACCAACTCCTGCGATTAACGCAATTATTATAAATATAATTTCCATTTTTTTTGTTTGTGTTTATGTATAAAAAAAGCCCACATTAGGTGAATGCATAAACTCGAAAAGACAAGTTTTGAGCTAACTCGTTGGTCAAGTTTCTCCGCCGTGGCGGAGCATGCTTTAGTAACGACGATTTGCTCATTCTAATTTGTTAGTGTTGAGTTTACCAATTAAAATCTAATGTAGGCAGTGTTGTAATTCTATGTTAAGAACGTTATTTTTTTTCGAGATACTCGAATAATACATCATTAATTTTTTTCAATCTTTCCAGAGTTTCAGAGCCATCTATGGCATTACTCACTTGCTTTTGTTCTACTTGTGAAGCAAACTGTAAAGCACACATGGCTAATACGTCTTGCTTGTCTCGAACCGCATAGTTTTCTTCGAATTGCTTAATCATAGCATCAATTTTTTTGGAAGCGCTTCGCAGCCCTTCTTCCTGAGACAGTTCTACCGTTAACGGATACACTCTGTCAGCAATTGATAATTTTATTTTAAGCTTTTCCTCCATATTTTTAGTCTGATAACTGCGCAATGCAATAATCTATCTCTCGAATTAATGAATTTATTTTAAGCTTTGTATCTCTTTTATTTTCTTCACCGCCTAATAATGAATTAGCTATTTTGAGTGATTCACAATCTGAATTCAATCTTGAAATTTCGTCAGTTTGTTTTGTTATTATTGCTGCAGCTTTATCTAATTCTGTTTTTAATGTTATAGAATTTTTTTCTAAACTGTCTATTTTTATAAAAAGTTTTTCTATTCTATTTTCAAGAGAATTAATTATTTCTGCAATTTCACTCATGAAATATTTTGTTCATTACTTACTTTACAAAGTTAGGATTCTATTTTGTTTTCGCAATTTTTTTGTCAATTATTTATTCTTGATTTGACTTCTGTCTATATTAAATTGAATTTTAATGAGTTAAAGGCGAAATTTTTATTGTAAATTTTTACTCACTTTCATTATCTTAGCCAAAACAACTAATTATGAAAAAATTCTTTATATTTTATTTATTCGCTGTTTTTGCTTTTGGTCAAAACCAATATCCAAAGGATTTCTTTCGTTCTCCTTTAGATATTCCTTTGCAACTTTCAGGAAATTTTGGTGAATTAAGACCCAATCATTTTCATTCAGGATTTGATTTTAAAACCCAAAAAAAAGAGGGATTTAATGTTTATGCTGTTGCCAATGGCTATGTATCAAGAATAAAAATTTCAGTTTCAGGTTACGGAAAAGCAATATATGTTACTCATCCAAATGGGTTTACCACAGTTTATGGTCATTTGCAATCAGGTTATGGAGAAATTGAAAAATGGATTAAAAAGGAACAATACAAAGCAAAATCCTATGAAATAGATGTTTACCTAAAACCAACTGATTTGGTGGTTATGAAAAGCGATATCATTGCTATTTCTGGAAATACTGGTGGTTCTGATGGGCCACATTTGCATTTTGAATTTCGAGATACACAATCGGAAAAAATTATTAATCCAATGTTTTTTGGTTTTGACACGGTTATTGTTGATGATAAGCGACCAATAATAAGTAGTTTATGGGTGTATCCTTTGGATGAAAATGCTATTGTTAATCAATCAAAGAGACCATTTTCTGTTAATTTATCACTTCAACCGGACGGAAGTTATATAACTGAAAAAATACTTGCTACCGGTAAAATAGGTTTTGGTATCACCACGATTGATTTTGATAATGTTTCTTGGAATGCCAATGGTATTTTTAAAGTGCAAACTTTTTTAAATGGAAAAACATCTTTTAAATATCAATTTGACACTTTTTCTTTTGATGAAACCCGATTTGTAAATGCTTTAATTGATTATAAGAAATATAAAGAAACAGGACAGCGCGTTCAAAAACTGTTTATGACAAACCCATATCCATTAAGCATACTCAATTCAGATAATCATAACGGTACTGTTTCTTTAAAACCTGATTTAACACAAAGCTATAGAATTGAAGTGTCAGATTATCAAGAAAATACAACCAAAATAAACGTACCCATAGTATATTCTCCACGAATAGCAAAAGTATATGAAGAGCCAACAAACGCTACTTATTTAGTTAAAGCTAAAAATGATAATATTTTTGCTCAAGAGAATGTGACAGTAACTATTCCAGCAAATACTTTTTTGGAGGACTTTAAAATGAATTTTGAGGTAAAAAATGGCGTTTTGCAACTTCATGAAGATAGTGTTCCAGCATTTAGTAATTTTCAAATCACTTTTGAAGACAGCATTTCCTCTGAAAAAGAAAGAGAGAAAATGTTTATTGGTGCAATAAATGATAAAAAAATCAACTACATTAATACTAAAAGATTTAAAAATTCGTTTACTATTTACACTAAATATTTAGGCAACTATAAGTTAGTCAAAGATACTGTTGGGCCAAAGATTAAGATGGATAATACTATCAAAGGCAAATGGATTAGTAAACAAAATGTATTGCAATTTTCCATTTCAGATGAATTATCGGGCATCAAAAGCTATGATGGATTTCTCAACGGAAAATGGATATTGTTAGAATATGAAAGCAAAACCAATAAATTAATTCATCGTTTTACCGATGGTATTGTTGCCGAAGGAAAAAACGATTTAAAAATAGTCGTTACTGATAATGTTGGAAATTCTGCTATCTTTGAAACACATTTTTTTAGAAGTCAAAAACCTTAATTCTATAGTTTGAGAACAAATAAATTTCTTTTTACGCTCCTTTTTTTTACAATAAGTACTATCGCTTTTGCACAAAATCAAACCGCCAAAGTTGCTGGAATTGTGCTTGATGAAAACAATAAACCAGTAGAGAATGTTAATGTAAGCTACCAGACAAAATCGGCAACAACTAATGCTGATGGGTTTTATGAATTAACGGTTCCGGCTAATCAAAGGGTTGTATTAGTTTTTACTCATGTTTCTTTAAAAAACATAACGGCTACAGTGCAACTTAAACCGGGAGAAAATTTTGAATTTAATGTGGTAATGAATGACAAAGCAGAACAATTGAATGACGTTGTCATTACCAATAACAAAAAAAGAGTGCAAGGAATTACTACTATTCAGCCCGAAGTAATTCGTAAAAATCCAAGTGCCAATGCCGGAATTGAGAGTGTTTTAAAAACTTTTGCAGGTGTAAACTCCAATAGTGAATTGAGCACACAATATGCTGTTCGTGGAGGAAATTATGACGAAAATTTAGTGTATGTTAATGAAATTGAAGTCTATCGTCCGTTTTTAATTCGTTCCGGACAACAAGAAGGATTGAGTTTCACCAATACCGATATGGTTCAGAATGTCGATTTTTCTGCAGGTGGATTTCAAGCTAAATATGGTGATAAATTATCATCTGTTTTGGATATTACGTATCGTAAACCAACCAAATTTGCACTTGCTGCCGAAGCCAGTTTCCTTGGTGGAAGTATCACTGCCGATATGATTTCTAAAAACAAAAAATGGTCAAATATTACAGGTGTTCGCTATCGTGACAACTCGCTTTTAGTTAATAGTCAAGAAACGCAAACCAATTTCAGACCCACCTTTGCTGATGTCCAAACCATTGTAAATTTTAATCCCAATGAAAAATGGCAATTTAGTTTTTTAGGGAATGCTTCTCAAAACATCTATAATTATCAGCCATTGACTCGACAAACTAATTTTGGAACCATAGATGAACCAATAGCGTTGCAAATTTTTTATGATGGACAGGAAAATGATCAATATCAAACACTTTTTGGCAGTTTTAAAACTTCTTTTATGGCCAATGAGAATAATACGTTTAAACTAATTACTTCAATATATCACACTCAAGAGCAAGAATACTTTGATATTTTTGCTGCCTATTTTTTAGGAGAAGTTGACACTAATATTGGTTCTGAAACATTAGGAGAAGTAACGTTTAGTCGTGGCATTGGAACTCAATTGAATCACGCTCGAAATGACTTAGATGCCATGTTTATCAATGCAGAAATCAAAGGAACTCATTTTTTGAAAAACAAAAAGCACCAAATCGATTGGGGTTTCAAATATACTCGCGAAAATATTAGAGATAGAATAGTAGAATGGGAAGTGATTGACTCGGCTGGGTTTTCTATCAATCCTCCAATTATTGATATTCCTAATGACCAACCCTACAACCCTTATGTTGGACCTTTAGTTCCGTATCAAAATGTAAGAGCTACAAACTTTATCGATATCAACAGATTTTCTGGTTTTGCGCAGTGGAATACCAAAACCAAACTTGGCAATAGTCAATTATGGATAACTGCTGGTGCTCGTTTTCATCACTGGATAGTTTCTGGTAGAGACATTTCTGGAGGAAAGGCACAAACTGTTTTTAGCCCAAGAACACAGTTTGCATTAAAACCCGATTGGGACAAAGACATGTTATTCCGATTGTCATTAGGATTTTATCATCAACCACCGTTATATCGTGAGCTAAGAGATTTCGACGGCGTTGTAAACCCAAATGTAAAAGCCCAGCAATCCATACATTTTGTATTGAGTAATGATTATAATTTCAAAATGAGTAATCGTCCGTTTAAGTTGGTTTCGGAAGCCTATTATAAAACGATGACGGATGTTAATACGTATACGTTAGAAAATGTTAGAATTCGCTACCGAGCTAATAATGAGGCAACGGCTTATGCGTATGGATTGGATTTGAGATTAAACGGGGAATTTGTACCAGGAACAGAGTCTTGGTTGAGTTTTGGTTACATGAAAACCGAAGAAAATCAAAACGGTAGAGGTTTTATTGCTCGCCCAACAGACCAACGATTAAAGTTTGGCATTTTATTTCAAGACTATATGCCCAATTTACCCAATATGAAATTGTATCTAAATTTAGTTTACAATACAGGTTTGCCTGGTGGTTCACCTTCTTATGCTGATGCCTACGAATATCAAAATCGTTTGAGAGATTATCGTCGTGCCGATGTTGGATTTTCGTATGTCTTTACCGAAAAAAATAATGAAAGACCAGACGGACATTGGATAAAGAAATTCCAAGATTTGTCGCTTGGTTTTGAGATTTTCAATTTGTTCAACAACCAAAATGCCATTACCAATACTTGGGTTCGTGATGTGTATACCAAAAACCAATACGGAATTCCAAACTATATGACCACACGCGTTTTCAATATAAAATTGACGGCAAGATTGTAGAAAAAAATCATATATTTGATTTACTTTTTGGCTTTAGAAAAATTTTATGGTAAACTCAAAATTTAGCAATTAATTAAACAAATAGCACGATAATATAAATTACCTATTAAAATTTTAGTATTACATACTTTTTAAACAGTTTCAAAATGAAAAATTATTTTCCATATATTTTGTTAGCTTTCGTTTTCTCTTTTTCCAGTTGCAAAAAACAAGAAAAAGAAAAACCCAAAGTGATTTATGACACTACTACTAAAGAAAAAGTGCTTGTAAAAATGGATACAACCCAAATTAAAGTAGCCGATTTGCCCATTAATATGGAAGGAACAAATTATTTGATTTACCCTATTGGAACAGTAACTGGTGAAAAAAAGGGATTTAAATATTCTTATGATTCAGAGGATAGTTTTACAGTTTCCAATTATGGCGAATTCCAAATTACGGGTTTTTTGAAAAATTTAAAATTTCAGGAAATTGGACAGGATACTATTTATGCTTTAACAGATAAACCAGTTTTAATACTCACTGCAACCTATTTAAAATCAATAGCTACTAAATCGAAAAAGCAACTACTGGTTTATACTTTGACAGATATTGACTCTAATAAGGACAATAAATTAGACACAAACGATATAAAATCTATTTACATCAGTGCTATTTCGGGGAAAAACCTAACCAAACTTTCTACCGATTTTCAAGAATTAATTGATTGGAAAGTTATTGAGGCAAAAAACAGCTTGTATTTTAGAAGTATTGAAGACACTAACAAAAATGGTGAATTTGATAAAGACGATAAAGTTCATTATAACGTTGTCAATCTTTTGGATACAGAATGGTTGGTTCAAGAATATTTTCCTATATAATATTTATACCATTTCTGCATTGAAATAGTATTAGTCAAACGACTGCATTGTTACCAATTTAGAATAAGTTCCGTTTTTGGTTAACAACTCATCATGAGTCCCTTGTTCTACAATTTTTCCTTTATGCATAACCACAATTGTATCGGCTTTTTGTATGGTTGAAAGGCGATGCGCAATTACTATGGAAGTTCGGTTTTGCATCATGTTTTCCAAAGCTATTTGAACCAATCTTTCACTTTCGGTATCCAAAGCCGATGTAGCTTCATCCAAAATCATAATTGGTGGATTTTTCAAAACGGCTCGAGCAATTGAAAGTCTTTGTTTTTGTCCACCCGAAAGTTTGTTGCCACTATCGCCAATATTGGTATAAATACCTTCGGGTAAGTCTTTGACAAATTCATAAGCATTGGCAATTTTGAGTGCTTCAATGATTTCGTCATCGGTTGCCTCGGGTTTTCCCAAAGAGATATTGGCTTTGATAGTATCATTAAACAAAATAGAATCTTGTGTCACCAATCCCATTAAATCTCTTAATGATTTCAAATTCATATCTTTAATGTCAATACCGTCAATTTTTATAATTCCTTCTTGAACATCATAAAATCTCGTTAGCAAATTAGCAATGGTACTTTTTCCACTTCCCGATT
>NZ_JBKCVI010000043.1:0-2768 GCF_046317795.1 Flavobacterium sp.
TGCTCAATGGTTTTGCCATCGCACACGGTGGAATTACCTATTCGCTTGCCGATAGCGCTTTGGCTTTTGCTTCTAATTCGCACGGCCGACAATCAGTAAGCATAGACACATCCATTAATCATATCGAAACCTTGAAAGAAGCTGATACAATAGTGGCTGTAGCCAAACAAGAAGCATTAAAAAATAAATTTGGATTTTATACTATCGAAATAAAAAAAGAAAACACAGTAGTTGCTTTATTCAAAGGTACTGTTTTCAGAAGCGATAAAGAATGGGAAGAATAATAAACAATTGATAATAAACAATTGATAAATCAGTCATGAGTAAGAATAATCAATTGTAAATTATCCATCATCAATGAAAGAAATGGAAGCATACATTATAGACGGAGTCCGTACTCCAATCGGAAGTTACCAAGGCACATTATCAACGATTCGTCCCGATGATTTAGGCGCTTTAGTAATCAAAACCATAGTTGAAAAAAACCCAAACATTCCCAAAGAGGCCTACGACGATGTCATCATGGGTTGTGCCAATCAAGCTGGTGAAGATAACCGTAACGTAGCCAGAATGTCATTGCTGCTAGCTGGTTTGCCTTACACCGTTCCTGGTGAAACCGTAAACCGTTTATGCAGTTCGGGTTTGTCAGCAATAATTCACGCGAGTCGTGCCATTAAAGCGGGTGACGGACATGTATTTATTGCAGGAGGAATCGAAAACATGACCCGTGGACCCTTAGTGGTTTCCAAACCAACTGTTGCTTTCGGTACGGATAGTAAAATGTATGATAGTAGTTTCGGTTGGCGTTTTATCAATCCTAAATTGCATGCCATGTACGGAACCGATGCCATGGGAGATACTGCAGAAAACTTAGCAGAAAAATACAATATCTCTCGAGAAGATCAAGATGCTTTTGCTTTGAATAGTCAAATGAAAGCAACTGCAGCACAAACTTCAGGAAGATTAGCCAAAGAAATTGTTTCGGTAGAAATTCCGCAACGAAAAGGCGACCCAATTCAATTTTATAAAGACGAATTCATCAAACCAAATACAACATCGGAAGGATTATCCAAATTACGCCCAGCTTTCAAAAAAGACGGAAGCGTAACCGCAGGAAATGCATCAGGATTAAATGACGGCGCTGCCGCTACAATAATTGCATCGGAAGAAGCGGTTAAAAAATATAATTTAAAGCCATTAGCACGAATCGTAAGTTCAGCCGTTGTAGGGGTAGAACCCAGAATCATGGGAATAGGTCCAGTAGAAGCCACAAATAAAGCGCTTGCAAAAGCCGGTTTAACTTTAGACCAAATCGATATTATTGAATTAAACGAAGCTTTTGCCGCACAAGCTTTGGCTTGTACGCGTGCATGGGGAATTGCAGATAACGACCCAAGATTAAATCCAAATGGTGGCGCAATAGCAATCGGTCATCCACTTGGTGTAACAGGTGCAAGAATTGCCTATTCAGCAGCACTAGAATTGCAACTAGCACGAAAAAGATATGCATTAATCACAATGTGTATCGGTGTTGGACAAGGATATGCAGCAATAATAGAACGCGTAGTTGAATAGCCGTTGGCTTTAGCCAATGGAAAATAATTTGTGAAAATTTGTGCAATTCGTTGTAAAAAAAATCTTCGAATTTATAGCAAAAAAATATAGAGTATGAACACAACACTACATTACGTACAAGGAAAATGGACATCAGCAACTGGAGAAGGAAAACCTTCTTTTGATGCAGTGACAGGCGAATTCATTGCAGAAACGTCAGTGGAAGGATTGGATATTCCAGCTATTTTGCACTACGGAAGAACTAAAGGCGGTGAACAACTTCGCAAAATGACCTTTCAAGAACGTGGGAATAGGATTAAAAGTTTGGCATTGTATTTAACCAAACGCAAAGAACAATTCTATGAAATCAGTTACCGAACTGGCGCTACACGTGTCGATTCGTGGATTGACATTGAAGGAGGTTTTGGTAATTTATTTGCCAATGCGTCGCTGCGAAAATTATTTCCCAATCAACCCTATCACGTAGAAGGAGACCCGATTGATTTGTCGAAAGGCGGTCGATTTATGGCGCATCATATTTTGGTACCGAAAAAAGGAGTGGCAATTCATATCAATGCTTTTAATTTTCCAATTTGGGGAATGTTAGAAAAATGTGCTGTCAACTGGATGGCAGGAATGCCGGCTGTTGTGTTGCCAGCCCCAGTAACTGCCTATCTAACAGAAGCGGTAGTAAGAGAAATTATCGCCTCCAATATTTTGCCAGAAGGTGCTTTGCAATTGATTTGTGGTACGGCCAAAAACATTTTTGATACGGTCGAAAGCCAGGATGTGATTACGTTTACAGGATCAGCAGCGACAGGAAGATTGTTGAAATCACATCCAAGAATTATTCAGGAATCGGTTCCGTTTACGATAGAAGCGGATAGTTTGAATGCTTCTATATTGGGCGAAGACGCAGTTCCAGGCACACCCGAATTCGATTTATTCATCAATCAAGCTCGAAGCGAAATTACGGTGAAAGCAGGTCAAAAATGTACGGCTATACGTAGAATGATTGTTCCGGAAAAGCTGATGGATGACGTTCAAATGGCATTGGGAAAATCATTGGATAAAGTTTCGATTGGAGACCCAAGATTGAAAGAAGTACGCATGGGCGCTCTGGTAAGTAAAGACCAAGTGAATGTACTAAAAGGACGCGTTCAAGAATTATCAAAATCGGCCAAAATAGTATATGGTGATTTAGAAAAAATTAC
>NZ_JBKCVI010000044.1:0-21934 GCF_046317795.1 Flavobacterium sp.
ATTTAGCAATTGAAAAATAAATCAAAATACCGCAAATATCGTTACTCGTAGTGATAAACGGACCCGTAGCAAGAGCTGGGTCAATGCCAAATTTATCAAGTAAAAGCGGAATAAATGTGCCAATAAGTGAGGCGATAATAATTACAGAGACTAGAGCAATGGTAACTATCATTCCAATTTTTGGCTCAACACCCAAAAGGAAATGACTCCCAATAAAAAGTATCGCAGCAAGTATCGCCCCATTTAAAAGACTCAATGAAATTTCTTTTAACAATCGGTTGAAAATAGAACCGCTGATGGAGTGATTGGCTAAACCTTGCACAATTATAGCAGAAGATTGAACACCTACATTGCCAGCCATAGCAGCAATTAATGGAGTGAAGAAAAATAATTCTCCATGTTTCAACATGGCACCTTCGAATAATCCCAGCATTTTTACACTAATAAATCCGCCTAATAGTGCCAATACCAACCAAGGTAAACGTGCTTTGGTGAGTTCTAAAATGCTATCATCTGCCTCAACATCTTGAGAGATACCCGCTGCTAATTGGTAATCTTTGTCGGCTTCTTCCTTAATTACATCAACAATATCATCAATAGTAACTCGACCAACCAATCTGCCCATTTCATCCACAACAGGAATGGCTTCCAAGTCATATTTTTGCATGATACGAGCCACTTCTGTATTTTCGGTATCTACTCTTACGTAGTCAACTTTTTTAATATAGACATCACTGATGGGTGTTTTGGTAGAAGTAGTCAATAAATCTTTTAGAGATAATCTTCCTTTCAATCTGTTTTCATCATCCACAACATAAATAGAATGTACTCGGGTAACATGTTCTGCTTGGATTCGCATTTCTTTGACACAAGTTAGTACGTTCCAGTTTTCATTGACTTTTACCAACTCTTTCCCCATTAGTCCTCCAGCAGTATCTTCGTCGTAGCGCAATAAATCAACAATGTCTTTGGCGTGTTCAACATCCTCCAACTCCAAGATTACTTCTGCTTTTTTGCTTTGCGAAAGTTCGGCAATAATATCTGCAGCATCATCGGTATCCAACTCGTCTAGCTCTTCTGCAATTTCTTTGGCCGAAAGACCGTGAAGAATTTTTTCACGAACATCTTCTTCTAATTCAGTAAGAATTTCAGCGGTAATTTCGCTATCCAATATTTTGAATATATAGATGGCTTCATCAATGTCTAATTCATCAAAAATCTCAGCAATATCAGCATGATGCAAGTCATTCAGCAACACTTCCAATTCTTGGTCGTTTTTGTCGTGAATGAGTTGCTCAATTTGTGCTAAGAGTTCTTTGCTGATTTTAAACTGCATTGGCTTCTATTTTTTGAGTGAGTTCTATAAATTGTTCAACTGATAGTTGCTCAGGTCTGAGGTCAAAGATAGTGTCTTCTTTTAAATTATCCGACAGCCCAAATGATTTTAAACTATTTCTTAACGTCTTACGGCGTTGTTGAAAGCCAGTTTTTACTACTGAGAAGAAAAGTTTTTCATTACAAGGTAGCGTAAAATTCTCTTTTCTGCGCAATCGTAACACACCCGATTTAATTTTTGGTGGCGGATTAAAAACATGTTCGTCAACCGTAAATAAATATTCGGCATTATAAAAAGCTTGCACCAATACGGAAAGTATTCCATACACTTTACTCCCTTTTTTGGAACAAATTCGTTCGGCCACTTCTTTTTGAAACATACCCGAAAACTCTGGAACTTGTTCACGCAATTCCAAACAGCGAAATACGATTTGAGTAGAGATATTGTATGGGAAATTACCAATAATAGCAAACGGTTTTCCTTCAAAAACTTCGTTGATGTTGTATTTCAAAAAATCTTTGGAAATTATTTTTCCATGGAGTTTTGGATAATGAGTATTCAAATAATCAACAGATTCAGTGTCGATTTCAATGACATACGTTGTGGTTGGTTTTTCCAAAAGGTATTTGGTTAAAACGCCCATTCCTGGACCAATTTCTAGGATGTTGTCATAGCCATCAAGAGCTAAGGTATCGGCAATGGCTGACGCGATACTTTCGTCAGTTAAAAAATGTTGTCCGAGGTGTTTTTTGGCTTTTACGTCCATAGGGTTGGTTGTTTATGGTTTTTAGTTTTTGGTTAGCAACTATAAACTACAAACCATAAACTACAAACATTTTTTAATGTTCCGAAATCAATTCCAATTCTGTTCTAAAAGCCAACATTTTATCACCAAATAATTGCAATCCTTCTTCACGAAGCCGAGGCGCATCTTCATCGTAATATTTTTGCAACGTTTCTTTACTGTCAGTGGTGTATTGAATGGAATAGGTTGTTCCGCCCATTTCTTCTTCAACCAATACTTTTACCATGCGTGCCGCAGTAAATTTTCCTGTGGCAAGAACATCATGAATGTGTTTGTGTTGCATCCAAATCATCCATTGGTCGTGAACACTTTCGTGAATGTTTATAGTGACGTTGTATAAAATCATAAGATAATAGATTTTTGATTGCTGATTAACGATTTTTGATTTATAATCTTCTTCAGAAAAAGTCTTGTGGCAAATCGAGGTTTGAGATTAATAATTAAAACTATTGACAAACAATAACTTTAAAAACACAAAAATATGTTTAATTCATTATAAAACACAAATCTTGTATAACAGTTATTGGCAAAAGTATTTATTCTTCTGTTATAATTATTTCAATTGCTTTTTCTAATACTTCGTCTTTTCCTTCTTGAATCCCTTTTATTGTAGGAAGTATTTCTATATCTACTTTAACTCCTTTTCTTTGTGTAATTGTTCCGTCTGGATAATATACACCAGTACCCGACATTACTGATTTATACCCACCAACAAACTCAATGTAACTCATATCGCCATCAGCTCCAGCAGTTTGACTACCAATAGTTATTACATTATTTGCAGTTTGCAAACACATTACAGAATATTCCGCTCTACTTTGAGTTTCTTCATTTACAAGCAAAACAACTTTACCTTTAAAATATTCTTTATTATTTTTTCCAGCGGTAGCGTATTCTTTTCAAATAAATTTTCCAGGATATTTTAAATCTGGAATATTTGTTTTAACAAAAGGTTTTTTTTCTGAATTTAAATAGTTTGCAATAGAATAGGGTATAAAATTAGGATAGTTCCTAATATCTATAATTATAGCTTTAGTGTTTTCTAATTTTTTCATTGTTTGGTCAACATCTTTCATATCTATAGCTGACATATCAATATATCCAATATTATTCTCTAAAAATTTATATTTTTCATTTTTACTGTTTTTTTTGAAAATCAAATCAAAATGGTAACGATAAATTATTTTATCATATAACTTACCATTTCTATTTAAAGATACTTTTACAGAATCTGTATTGCCATTTATAATGGTATAGTAACAATCTCTTAATTTGCTATTATGATTTGAACCTGCAATATATTTTAATCTTTCATTAAGAATATCATTTATGGTTTTTTCATTAATTTTTTCAATAATATCTCCAATTCTTAAATCATTAATTTTAGATAATGAATCGTTCCGAAACCCAGTTACTATAGCTTTATCATCAATTATTTTTAATTTTGCTGGAATAAACTTGGTGCCAAAATATTCTGTTGTAAATTCTGTTTTAAAAACACCATGACTATCATCCAATTTCACAACTGCTTCAAGCATTGCTAAATGATATTCAGTTGCATTTTTTGCATTTATAAATTTAGGAATCATTTCATTTAAAACTTCATTCCAGTTTTGATTTGTTAGGTATTTATAAGGATAAAAATACTCTATTGTATTCCAAAATTTAAATAAGCCTAATAACCGATAATTTTCATTAGGAAACTCAAAATTGTCATATTTAGGTTCATTTTTAATTTCTATATTTCCAATATTAGTAGAAGTAACATAATAACTATTGCCTTGAAATCTATTGTTTTCAATATATTTTAGCTTATTTCTAAGTTCATTTGTAAATGTTTCGGTGCTTTGTGTCCAAGAAAGGTCGAAATTCTTGTCAAAATATTTTTTATTTGTAAATTCATTACAAGTTTTACAAACTTTAACTGTTCCCAAACTTTTTATCCAATCTAAATATAGTTTAGAAAGTTCTTCTTTGTTTTTTGCTTGTTCTATTTTAGGTAAAATTGTTAACAATTGTTCGTCAAAATTAAAATCACCTTTGGCAACATTTGGGTGATAGTATTTAAGGAACCCCCAAATTTTGCATAAACTTGACAAATTTTCTACTTTTACTAATTCTTGAGAAAATCCAAAATGAGAAACAATTAAAATAAAAATAAGAATGATTTTTTTCACTGCATTTGATTTTGTTTTTTTGAAGAATATCTCTGAAAACTCCCGATAGCTATCGGGACTGAACACTAAAGATTCGTGTCTCCCCTCAGTTTCCTGTACTTGTTCCTCGAGTCAACATAGTAAATGCTATCCTCGTGTTTAAATATCATTTCTTCATAAAGTGGTTTGGCTTTTTCGGGCTCATTCAATGAAATGTTATAAATTTCGGCTGAACAATAAAGCGCTTCATCTATATAAATGCTTTCTTTATGCTTGGTAATTATCTCGTTGTAATTTTCCAATGCTTTGGAAAAATCTCCTTTTTTTTCATAGATTTTCCCAATGCGAAATAAAGTTACGGGTTCAATTTCTTCGCCTTGGTGTTCTTTTAAAATCATTTGGAATTGAGCTAACGCCTCTTCTTTCTTATTTTGATAAAACAAAAAATCAGCACGGGCAAACTTTTTCAAAGCTACTTGAGTGGAATCTTCCACTGTATTGTCGCTTATCAAGAGAAATAAATCCAAAGCATCGTTGGCAATCAACTGAGACGACGCCGACTTTAATACTTTTAATTGGTGTGATGCCCATTGAAAATCGGTTTTATAATAGCTTGTTTTGGCTGTTCTCAAACTGGCTTCCTGTCCTACAATATCGCCACCCATTTCTTCATCCACTTGGGAATAATAAATCAACGCTTGATTGAATTTTTCTTCATACAACAGTATATCTGCTAATTCCATTTTAACTTCTGCCAATTGGTATCTGTTGAGTGGCATTTCCAAAGCGTTTTTCAAAATCACTTTGGCTTTTTCTGGATTGTTCAAATGAAAAGCATTGAAGCTAGCTTGTAATTTTAATAAAGAAAGCGTGTATGGACTTGTCCCGAATTCTCTAATCAATCCATCCAATTCTTCAGTAATAGCAGGATACTCTTTTTCTATTGCATGATCGATTTTCATTTCTATCAAATAGGAATGAGATTGGATTAACAATTCTAAATCATTAGTGTTTTCAATTACAAAAGTCAAAATTTCTTTAGCAGAATCTTGGTCATTGTCTTCTATTGCCATTTGAGCCAAATTGACAATATTGCCAAACGATTCTGGATTACGTTTGTATATTGCTTTTTGTTGAATAAATGCTTTGCCATATTCCTTGAGTTGGACAAAATACCAGCTTAGAAAATCGTTCCAAAAAACATCTTGCGTTTTTTGCGCCTTTATTAATAATGCTTTTTTCAATAGCTCATTAAAATTGGTATCAGCATCTTCAGTCATAAATCGGGACAGTTGGTTTTGAATTATGGGAAGATTTTGTGGGTTTTTATAAGCTTCAAGAAGATAGGTTTCAATCATCAAATCGGTATTTCCTAGTTGCCCATAAAGCATGGCCATTTGAAAATTAAAATTTAAATTAGGGTCAGTTTCTATCGCCGTTTTATAGGATAGCAAAGCATAATCAAACAACGATTTTTTTTCAAAAACATAGGCAATACCATATGCTTCGTTTGCATTTTTTTTGATTTTGCTTATGGCTTGATCATAATATTTATTGGCTTTATCTTGGTTTTTTTGTAATTGATAGTTAAACCCTAATTCAATCAAAAGATTATTTTGTTTGTATTTATCTAGCCGATCTTCAATGGCTTTTTGCGCTTTGTCAAATTGTTGCAATTGCTGATAACAATCTATCACTTTTTGAAAATAGTTAGAATTTCCCCCCTGAGCTTTTAATAATTCTTCGTAGCTCACCAAAGCTTTTTCAAATTCTCCTCGGTCAAAATAATTATTAGCCAATTGCTCGTTTTGAGCAAACGCAAATAACGAAAGAAATAAGAATGCTATGGATAGGAGTTTTTTCATATAGTGTAAAAAAGCAATGTACCAAAGTAACACTTTTTTGTGTTGAATTAGTAAATTATTTTAGAAAAAGACCTGTCTGCCGACAGGCAGATTAACTTTTAGTTAATGATATCAAAGCCAGTATAAGGGCGCAATACTTCCGGAATTACAATGCCTTCGGGAGTTTGATAATTTTCTAATATTCCTGCTAAAACTCTAGGCAAAGCCAATGAACTTCCGTTTAAAGTGTGTGCCAAATGCGTTTTTCCATCTTTTCCTTTGAAACGCAATTTCAATCGTTGCGCTTGAAAGGTTTCAAAATTAGATACCGAAGATATTTCCAACCATCTATCTTGTGCGGTTGAAAACACTTCAAAATCATAAGTTAATGCCGATGCAAAACTCATATCGCCACCACAGAGCCGCAGAATTCTATAGGGCAATTGAAGTTCTTGAAGAATATTTTTCACATGTTCTACCATGCCATCCAATGCTTCATAAGATTTGTCAGGATGTTCCACCCGAACGATTTCTACTTTGTCAAATTGGTGTAAACGGTTTAAACCTCGAACATGAGCGCCATAGGAACCCGCTTCTCGACGGAAACAGGGTGTGTAACTTGTACATAAAACAGGCAAATCGGTTTCTTGTAAAATCACATCACGGAATAAATTGGTCACAGGTACTTCGGCAGTTGGAATTAGGTATAAATCATCAATGCCTACATGGTACATTTGCCCTTCTTTATCGGGCAATTGTCCAGTTCCATAACCGGAAGCTTCATTTACTACATGGGGAACTTGAAATTCTTGATATCCCGCTTCGGTGTTTTTATCTAAAAAATAGGCAATTAGGGCACGTTGTAACTTAGCTCCTTTTCCTTTATAAACTGGAAAACCGGCTCCAGCAATTTTTACGCCTAATTCAAAATCGATGATGTCATATTTTTTTACTAATTCCCAATGAGGTTGTGCTCCGTCGTGTAAAACAGGAACAGCACCTTCATGAAAAACAGTCAAGTTTTCTTCTGGTGTTTTTCCTTCGGGAACAATAGCAGCAGGAAGATTAGGCAATAAGTACATTTTTGCCAGCAGTTCAGAAGCAAAAGTATCCAGTTTTTCCGAAAGTTCTTTGCTAGATTCTTTTAACTGACTTGTTTTTAGCTTTAGAATTTCGGCTTTGGCTTTTTCACCATTTTTCATCAAATCACCTATGGCTGATGATAATTTATTGGCTTCCGCCAAAGTATTGTCCAAAGCTACTTGTGCGCTTCTTCTATTTTCATCTAACTGGATTACGTCTTCTACAATGGACTTTGCATCCATATTTTTTTTAGCCAAAGCGGTAATCACTTTGTCTTTATTTTCTCTGATATAACTAATCTGTAACATGACATTTTCTTTATAAGGATGCAAATTTAATGAAATGTTTGACAAAACCTTTGTGATACTAAAAAACTTCGGTTTTTATAACCAGATAAAAGTCAAGTTGATAGAAACATAAATTATAATTTTTTTAATAGAAGGAAACTCCAATAATTATTATATTCGCAAAAATTATATCGTTGCAATGAAAAAAACCTACTTATTCTTACTTTGTTTCTCAATATCTTTTGTTTTTGCCCAAAAAAATAAAAGCAGTATAAACTCGATTGCTGAAGCTGAAATGAAATCGGCATCTCAACTTATGAGTGTTCAAGTAAATCCAAATACTGCAAACTATGATATTACGTATCACAAATTAGAATTTACAATTAATCCAACGGTAAAATTTGTAACCGGAAAAATCACCACTACTTATACTGCTTTGGCCAATATGAATACGATTACCTTTGATTTTGCCAATCAATTAACGGTAAGTTCGGTAAAAAAAGGAGTCACCAACTTAACATTTGTAGAAGACACTAATAATCAACTAATCATTACCTTGCCGTCAACGCAAACAACAGGAACTTCGGCTACCATTGAAATTAGTTATTCAGGTGTTCCTCCAACCAATGGATTTGATTCTTTTGTACAATCGACACACAATGGTTCTCCAATAATATGGACGCTTTCTGAACCTTTTGGCGCGAGAGATTGGTGGCCTTGCAAACAAGATTTGAATGATAAAATAAACAGTATAGATGTTTTTATCACAGCACCATCTCAATATGTAAGTGTTTCAAATGGTGTAGAACCTGAAGCACCGGTTATTTCTGGAGCAAATAAAACAACTCATTTTCATCATGGTTATCCAATTCCGGCCTATTTGATTGCTATTGCCGTGACCAATTATCAAGTGTATAATCAGACAGCAGGACTTACCACTCCTTTTCCAATTGTAAATTATATCTATCCTGAAAATTATGATACTGCTGTTGCTGATTTGTCTCAAACTCCGGCCATAATGAATCTATACGAAACACTTTTTGAACCGTATCCATTTAGAAATGAAAAATACGGACATGCCCAATTTAGTTGGGGTGGTGGTATGGAGCATACTACGGTATCGTTTATGCAAAATTTTAGCCGAGGATTAATCGCTCATGAATTAGGACATCAATGGTTTGGTGATAAAATTACTTGTGGCACCTGGAAAGACATTTGGTTGAATGAGGGTTTTGCTACTTACTTAGCGGCTTTGGTTATTGAAAACTTAGATGGGGTTGATTCCTTTATTACTGAAAAAGATGGAATGATAAATTTTATTACTTCGAGCCCAACAGGAAATGTATATCTAACCGACGCACAAGCCACAAATGTTAATAGAATTTTCAGTAGCCGATTGAGTTACAATAAAGGGGCAATGGTTCTTGAAATGTTGCGTTTCAAAATGGGTGATACTGCTTTTTTTCAAGCATTACGTAATTATTTAGCCGATACCAATTTGGCTTATAAATATGCTGTAACAGATGATTTAAAATCCCATTTAGAAACTGTTTATGGACAAAGTTTAACCGAATTTTTTAATGATTGGATTTACAATCAAGGGTATCCAACGTATTCTATAACAGCTCAAAATTGGGGTGCGGGACAAGCCAAGTTTGTTGTGAATCAAACGCAATCAGATCCTTCGGTTACTTATTTTGAAATGCCAGTGCCCATTAGAATTTTTGGAGCCAATGGACAACAAGCTGACATAATAGTAAATAATAATATAAACGGAGAAGAATTTATAGTAAATGTTCCTTTCCCTATTACAAGTTTTGAGTTTGATCCCGATAAGCATATTATTTCTAGAAACTCTACCACTACCCTTGGTCAAGAAATTTTTGATAATAATACTGCTATTTCGGTTTATCCAAATCCGAGTTCGGATGAAGTACACATTCAAATGCCCTCTTCGATTGTTCTAGAAAAAGTAACGGTTTACAATAATTTGGGACAAAAAGTAATAGAAAATTCCATTTCAGATTTTAGCGTAACCACTTTGTCTAACGGTGTTCATTACATAGAGATTCAAACTTCTGAAGGAATATTTCATAAAAGATTCATAAAAAAATAATCTAAAACAATTATTGTATGCAGGAGAAAGGTGAAAACCTTACTTTTGTGCGTTTAAAAGAAACTGACAACTACCTATGGAAATCGTAATTAAATTATCTCAATTTTTATTGAGTTTATCAATACTTATCATACTTCACGAATTGGGGCATTTTATTCCTGCCAAATTATTCAAAACAAGAGTAGAAAAATTCTATTTGTTTTTTGACATCAAATATTCATTACTAAAAAAGAAAATCGGCGAAACCGAATATGGTATTGGTTGGTTACCTCTTGGTGGTTATGTCAAAATATCGGGAATGATAGATGAAAGTATGGATAAGCAACAAATGGCATTGCCACCTCAACCTTGGGAATTTCGTTCAAAACCTACTTGGCAACGATTGATTATTATGCTCGGTGGTGTTACGGTAAATTTTATTTTAGCATTTATTATTTATATTGGAATGACCTATGCTTATGGGGATTTTTACATCAAAAATGAAAATATCAAAGATGGAATATGGGTTACCAATCCTGTGGTAGAGAAAGCAGGGTTACAAACTGGAGACAAACTGGTAGCTATTGATGGAAAAAAAGTGGTGCGATTTGTACCAGCTTTGAGTGGTGAAGTTTTAACGTCTAAAAAAATTACGGTTAATAGAAACGGTCAAGAACAAACGATTACATTACCCGATAATTTTATAGGTAATTTTATAGATGCCGATAAAAAAAGTGTTTTAGGGTTAAGAATGCCTTTTGTAGTAGGAGCTTTAGCCGATGACTCTCCAAATAAAGGACAACTAAAAGCCAAAGACATTTTAATTTCTATAGAAGGAAAACCTTTTAGATATATTGATGAGGTAACTACTTTTTTAGAAGCGAACAAAGGCAAGAAATTTGCAGCTGTAGTACTGAGAAAAGAAAAAGAAACTCCAGTTACTATTTCAGTTAATGAAAAAGGAAAGTTAGGCGTGGGCTTGGGAGCTCTCAAAGAAGATAATCTAGAAAGACTAGGGTATTATAAATTCAGTAAAGAGAGTTATGGCTTTTTCGAATCTGTTCCTATTGGAATTCAAAAAGGATTTGACCAGTTGGCGGGATATTGGAAACAATTGAAAGCAATTTTCAATCCAAATACTGGCGCCTATAAAGGAGTAGGTGGTTTTGCCGCTATTTATAATGTTTTCCCAGACAGTTGGAGTTGGGAAGTGTTTTGGAGTATCACTGCTTTATTGTCTATCATGCTTGGCGTAATGAATTTATTGCCCATACCAGCTTTGGATGGTGGTCATGTGATGTTCTTACTATATGAAATGATTAGTGGTAGAAAACCTAGCGATAAATTTTTGGAAAAAGCTCAGATGGTGGGCTTTGTATTGCTTATTTCGTTATTGCTTTTTGCCAATGGGAATGATATTTACAAGGCCATTATTGGCAAGTAATATTTTTATAAATTTTATTGGTTTTTATTTGTAAAAAATAAAATTCGTTCTATATTTGCAACCGCTTAAAAGGATATTACAATCCTCTATAGTTAATAAAAAGAGCCTCTGACTGTTAATCAGAGTCCCGATAGCTATCGGGATTGGTTCGTGAAAAGAAAATAAAAGTAGTTACTGAAAACATACAGTTTCCTCCTTAGCTCAGTTGGTTAGAGCATCTGACTGTTAATCAGAGGGTCCTTGGTTCGAGCCCAAGAGGGGGAGCTTAAAGAAAGCCCGATACTTACGTATCGGGCTTTTTTGTTTAACTTTATTTTCAAATTGAATTTATGCATACTGTTTACATACTTCATTCTCAAAAATTAAATCGCTTTTATACTGGCTATACTACTAATCTTGATGTTAGAATGGAATTTCATACTAATTCCGAAACCAGAAAATACACCTACAATGCCGATGACTGGACTATATTCTTTACAGTTAACTGTGAATCTAAATCACAAGCACTTGCTATTGAAAAACACATAAAAGCAATGAAAAGCAAAGCATATATTGAAAACTTAAAGAAGTATTCTGAGATTATGGAAAAATTATTTGAAAAGTATAAATCCTCTGAATATTAACCTGAGCCCCGATAGCTATCGGGGTTGGTTCGAGCCCAAGAGGGGGAGCTTAAAGAAAGCCCGATACGAAAGTGTCGGGTTTTTTTTAATTGTAGCTGTTAGAATAACACACGATAGGATTGCTTCGCCTGTCCCTTCGCTCAGGTCATGCGGTATCCTTTACAGCAAAGTAGCGGCTTTATTATTACTATCTAGGAATAGGTCTGTTTAATTATTTTTTGGAGATGTTA
The DNA here is from genome assembly GCF_046317795.1 of Flavobacterium sp. GTDB lineage: Bacteria > Bacteroidota > Bacteroidia > Flavobacteriales > Flavobacteriaceae > Flavobacterium. The sequence goes on from NZ_JBKCVI010000044.1 coordinate 11,904, forward strand.
TCTAGGTATAGTGAAATAAAATGTAGTTCCTTCATTTAATTTTGAGTCAACCCATATTTTGCCACCAGCAGTCTCTATTATTTTTTTTACGATTGATAATCCAATACCACTAGAATCTGTTCTATTATTTAGTTTTTTAAAGGATTCAAAAATGAAATTAAAATGTTCTTCGGCTATACCAATTCCGTTGTCTTCAATTGAAAACATTATATGTTCATTTTTATCTTCCCAGTTAATATTAACAAAGCTCTTTTTATTAGCATCTCTATATTTGTAGGCGTTTTCAATTAAATTTTGAAAGACCTGTTTGGTTTTCGTGTTATTTAATTTAATAACTGGTAATGGCTTTAGTATATTTATACTGAGTGTTTTAATTTTGTTAATATCAATATTCATTATAACACTCTCAACAATTAACTGTGTTTCAGATTTATTGTTTTCTTTTTTAGAGGATCTAAGTTCAGAAAATTGTAAAGAGCTAGAAATTAAATTATCCATATCAATTATAGATTCATTAATGATAGAAATATATTCTAAGCTATCTTTACTTAATTTATCTTCATTCTCTTCCTTAAGCCAACCCACACATGATGCAATACTATGTAAAGGTGTTTTAAGATCGTGTGATACTATGTGGGCGTAATTAGAAAGTTCGATATTACTCTCTGTTAAATCTGAAATCAAATTTTCGTTTTTAATAATTAACGTTTTTATTTCAGTAATATCCAAATGAATCCCAAACGAGCCAATTACTTCACCATTAATATTGTAGTTAGGTGCACCACTAATAAGCCAATATTTGGTCTCGCGATTTTTAGTGAAAAGTTCAATTTCATAGACATCATCAATACCATTTTTACGAATTGTGTTTTTCGTATTCATGATTTCTATTCCTTCTTTTTTTAATAAAACATCTTTTGCCTTCTTTCCAATAAGTTCATTAGAATCATAACCGCTCATATTGCAAAATGCTTTATTTACAGATAAAACAACATCTTTATTATCAACTTCCATTAATCCTAGATTAATATTCTCAATAATATTTTTGTATTTTGTATTTTGAAATTCTAAACTTTTATCATAATTAATTTGAAGTGTAACATCTCTGTATGTCCATACATGACCATCTAATTTGCCATTGAGAAATATTGGATTATAGCTTCTGGAAAAAAATCTTCCGTCCTTTAATTCAAGTAATTCATCATTTACCGCCTCTTGATTTTTAACTATTTCTTCAATTCTACTAACAAATTCATTTTCATAAAGAAAAAGAACTTTAGAATTATCCCATGCAATTTTACAAGATAATCCTATTAATTGATTATGTTCCTCTAGAGGAATATTAAAAAGACTTAAAAAAGCATTACTAACAAATTCTATATATCTGTCTTTAGATTCTATAATTTTAGCATCCGAATAACTTTCAAAAATAATTCCTAATCTGTTTCTTGTGGCTTCTAGTTCTTTTTCCTTTAATTTTTTTTCTAATTCTGATGCTGAATTTTTTAAGTAAAGAGAAATTAAAATTGAAATTTTCGATAAAGTAGCTAATTTATCTTTAGCATAATGATTTTTTTCAGCATGTTTAGAATCAATAATACCAACTATATCTCCATCAAATAAAACAGGGACCGTAATTTCAGAAAGCCCATATCTATCGTCAATAATATAATCTATATCTTTAGATGTGTCATTAATTATTTCACCTTTTTTAGATCTTACTACTCTTCCAACAACACCTTTATCTATGCTTCTTGATAATTTATTTTTTATTATATGATTAGCATCTAATTTAGTAGTTGTGGTTGCTAATTGAACTAACTTTCTATTAATAAAACCATAAATAACACAATCATCCGAATTCAAAAATTGAGCAATATGATTAACCAAGTCAAAGGCATTGGTGAAAATATCATTACTCTTTAATAAATCTTTTAAAATTTGCGATTCTAATTTTTCAAATTGTTGTTGCTTTTGTATTTTTAATTCAAGTAAATACTTTTCGGATACATCTCTAACAATTGCTTGATAAGCATAGGGATTTTTTTCAGAATCAACTAAAATTTTTGATTTAATAGTAACGTATTTTTTTTGATTTTTTTCATTTATAAATTCATAAAAAAAAACTTCATTCTCATTTTCAAGATTATCTTTACTTAACAGTTTTTTGATTCCCTTTTTGTTTCTATTAGAAAACTGTGATATATTATTAACTTTTAAATCGTTATCAAGGCCAAGAAGTTTTGTTGCTTCTTTATTAATTTTTAATATTTCACCTTTAAAATCTATTACAAATAATGCATCCACCAAATTATCTAAAAGATCGTTCTGGAATTCTTCTTGAGTCAATACTCTATTTGAAAGATGTATATTACTAACATAAAGCTCCCTTAGGCGTTTCTCTACAAAACTTTCAGCTAGTTCTCTAGATTTACGCTCTCTTTCAAGGGCTTTTTTTAATATTTCTATATCATTTGTAAGCAAAATAAAGAAGTTTTTTAGTCAATAATAATAAAGAAATGTATTAATGAATAAAGCGTTAAACTAAGTCTGTCTAATTTAGTTCAATATTAAATTTAACACTTTTTTCAGCATCCAAAGACTTGTCAATAGTAACGGTTCCTTTAACATTAAAATGATTTAAAGTCTCTTTTATTAAGCCAATAGCAAAGTATGATAATCCTTTTGAGGAACTGTAAATTATGGATAATTTTTTTTCGTTTTTTTCAACAAGTCTAAAAGTTGGAAGATCTACATCGTTATAAAGTTTTTTTACTTCAATATGAATATGATTTTCAATACCTCCTATCAAATCTAATGGATTATCATATTGATCAATAATATAGGAATGTTTACCAATAAGATATGGAAAAACAAAAACACCAAATTGCTCTAATAGAATTTCTGGATTGACATCCGTTTTTTTAGACACATAAGTTAAAAGACTAACCAATTCATCAAATTCATAGCTACTAAATGAACTATAAATACCTTTCGACGGTAAATTACAATTGGTTATCATTTCATCAACCATTTCTAATCCGTGGTTCAATTCAATAAAATCTATAAAATTGGTAAAAATAAATCCCTTCATGTAGCTTTTTTGAATTACTTGCGTTTTTATTACTTTTTAGCTTCTTTCCAATAATCTGCTATGAGTTTGATATTAGATTTGTATTTAACCATATCTAATTCTTTTACAAAATAGCCACAAATTCCTAATTCTTCACACATTTTAACATCTAAAGTGTTAAAAGATGTAGTATGAATAATTACAGGCATGGTTCTTAAATTATCTTTCTTCTTTATTTCTTTAAGAAATTCGAATCCATTCATTATAGGCATATTCAAATCTAGTAAGGTGAAATGCGGTAATTCAGATTCGGATTCATTGAGCAAGTTTAAAGCTATCAATCCGTTTTCAGCTGTACATATTTCCATATTTGGATATTCAGATAATATTTTCTTTATCCCCATCAGAGCTATTTTATTATCTTCAACAATTAAAATTTTCATACTTTAAAACTTATATCACTATTATTATTACAAATTAATTGAAAAAATTTACAATATATGAAAAATTATTAATTTTATGTTACGTAACATCAATTAGATTTCAAGATAATTGAATAAGCGACCTTCTCATCAAATTTGTAAATTGCTCCAAGAGGGGGAGCTTTAATCCTAATATAAGGTTTGGTACTTTTTAACTTCAAACACTCTTAATCACATACGTCACAATGCCCCAAATGATTAATTCATTCTCGTCTGTAACTTTTATGGGTTGAAAAGTTTCGTTTTCGGGCAATAGGTATACGCCGTCTTTTTTGATAGCGATGCGTTTTACGGTGAATTCGCCATCAATGCAACACACCGCGATTTTGTTGTTTTGTGGCTCTAAGCTTCTGTCGATAATCATAATATCGCCATCGTCTATTCCGGCTCCAATCATGGATGTTCCTGATGCTTTGGCATAAAAAGTGGCTTCATGGTTTTTGACCAATACGCGATCGAGACTGATTTTGCTTTCGTCAAAATCGGCTGCTGGCGAAGGAAAACCTGCCTTGATGCCGCTCGGGAAATAGGGAAGTTCGCGAGTGTTTTCGACATCGGGTAGAAAAAAGGTGATGTTTTTTTTGTTTTTCATAAGTGCGTCAGTTTCGATTTTATGTTTCGAAAATGCAATTTTTGAAATATAAAATTATATCGACCCGAGCCGAAGGCGAACTGAGCTTTAGCTAGAACCCTTTTACAACTATAGCTTCTCGATTAGCTATCGCTCCGTTCGACTAAGTCTCGGGTCATCCCGATTTTCAATCGGGACACTCGAAGAGACGTAATAAGTTAACGGCATGGGACTTCAAAAATTTGTTTAAAATCGGTGGTGTATTTTCTAGACAAATGGTTTTGTTTCATTTTCCACGTGCGTTGCAAATCCTGATTGCCCAATCGTATTTTGCGTTCGCCCGTTTTTTTAAAATAATCATCCATGACTTGCATCAATTTCAAATGCTTTGGGTTTTCTTCTTCAAACAAGTGAAATTGCTTTTGGTTTTCGGGGATAATTTGGGTTACGATAACACCTGCTTTTTTATAGATTTCACCTTCTTCAAACATGTCTTTTAGCATTTTCACCGCCAAACCACTGATGGTTATAGACGAATTACTGGCAAACGGAAGCGTCTCTATTTTATAAAAATTATAGCGTTGGGTTTCTACTTTGTATTTGTCTTTTCGCAAATACACAATCACGCCATAGCAACACGATTTTTGTTTACGAAGTTTCTCAGCACAAACGGTGGCAAAGGTAGAAATGCGCTCTTTCATTTCGCTGAGTGTGGTAATGTTTCCGTCAAAGCTTCGGGTAATGGCAATGTTTTTCTTATCCTTTGGCACATCCATTTCCAACACGGATTGGCCTTCTAATTCATATTTCAAACGCAGTCCTACAACACCCATGGTTGTTTTGATAAAATTTTCATTGTGTGGCAAGGTAAAATCATAAGCGGTATGGATGTTCTTGTCTTTCATTTTTTTGGTCAGTCGAAAACCAATGCCCCAAACATCTTCAATCTTAGTCCATTTCAGCGCTTTGATACGCTTTTCTTCGCTATCGATTATATATACCCCTTGCGTTCGTTCCTGATATTTCTTAGCAATTTTATTGGCCACTTTAGACAATGCCTTAGTTTCGGCAAAACCAACGCAAATAGGAATGCTAAGCCATTTTTGAACACGGCGTTTCATTTGTAATCCATAATCATGGTAATCATGAATGTGCATTCCATCAAATTTGAGGAATGCTTCGTCTATACTATAAACTTCAATATTTGGCGTGAAACCTTCTAATATTTTCATCACGCGATTACTCAAATCGCCATACAAAGCATAATTGGAGGAGAAAACATGAATATTTTTTTGCTTTAGTTCTTCCCGAATTTTAAATTCGGGTGCGCCCATTGGAATGCCTAAATCTTTGGCTTCATAGCTACGCGAAATAACACAACCATCGTTATTGGACAAAATAACTATGGGTTTTCCTATCAGTTGTGGCTGAAAAACACGTTCGCAGGAAGCGTAAAAATTGTTACAATCGACTAATGCATGCATGGGATAAAATTACACAATAGTCTAATTATTTTATTGCGTACAAAAGTTAATTTTTTGCCATTGTTGATAACAAAAAACTATCAAAACTACTCTTGATGGTTTTCTGTATAAGTAGGTAATGAGTTTTAGCGCAATAGATTAGTCACAAAAGACGGATAAAGTTCCATGATAATGTTGAGTAAAATGGCGGTTACTGCTACAAAGTAATACACAAATGGTACGGATTGATTTTGCTTGATTTCACTATAATTTTATTGGTATTTAGCGAATCGTCTTCGCCTATTTTATCGGAAGCTACTTTGGTTTACGTTGCTAGAAAAAGTGAAAATTTATATTAAAAAAGTTCTCTTAGGAAAAGCTCAAATTAGATTGATGGTATAAATTTTAAGGTTATATCCTTATTTTTTTTTGTTTATTTAAGGGTATTGCCTTAAATTTGTATTAAATATTTCAGGTAATACTCTTATGAAAAACAATAAACAGTATTTGCTTTTACAGCAAACCGACAAGAAATTAGCTGTTTTCAAGGGCTTAAAGGCAACAGTCGTTCCTACTAAAGGTTGGGTCAATACATTTCGAACAGCATTAAAAATGTCGCTACGACAATTAGGTAATCGTTTAAATATTGCGCCTCAAAGTGTAAAAGAAATAGAAGAACGAGAGGCAAATGGTGCAATAACTTTAAACTCTTTGCGAGATGTTGCCAATGCTATAGATATGCAGTTGGTATATGGTTTTGTTTCCAAACACGAATCATTAGAGCAAATGATTGAAAAACGCGCAAAGGAATTAGCCACTGAAATAGTAATGCGCACTAACAACACAATGGCGTTGGAAGATCAACAAAATTCTAAGGAACGTATAGAAAAAGCCATTGCTCAAAAAACTCTTGAAATTAAAAGTGAAATGCCAAAATATCTATGGGATTAACTATTGAATACATTGATGGTCAAACGCCACTAAGCGAGGAAGAAAAGGAAGGATTACTTATTCCTTCTATAACCACTCGAGAGGAGTTGGACGAATTTGAACAACTCAATATTGAGAAAGCAATTCAATGGACTTTTGGTAAAAAACTAAAAGCAGAACAACTGTTTACAGAAAAATTTATCAAAGACCTACATAGAAGAATGTATGGCGAAGTTTGGAAATGGGCAGGTACTTTTAGAACAACTGAAAAGAACATCGGTATCAAAAGTTATCAAATAGCCATTGAATTAAAGATGTTATTGGATGATGCTGTTTTTTGGAAGGAAAATAATACTTACCAACCCGAAGAATTAGCCATTCGATTTAAACATCGATTGGTAAGTATTCATTGTTTTGCCAACGGAAACGGTAGACATTCTCGCTTGATTGCAGATTTGATAATGGAAAAATTATACAACCGCAAATTTTTTTCTTGGGGCAGTGCTAATTTAGTGAAAGCCACCGAGGCAAGAAGCAACTATATATTTGCAGTTAAAAAAGCGGATAAACATGACATTCATCCTCTAATGGTTTTTTCAAAATCATAAGCTACTGGGAACTTTTGGAGAAAGGCATAATTGGTAGCAGATGTTTTACTAAAAATAGGTTCTGAAATTAAATAAAAAACGGTTTTTAGCGCAATAAATTAGTCACAAAAGACGGATAAAGTCCCATGATAATGTTGAGTAAAATTGCAACAACAGCTACAGCATAATACACAAATGGTACTGCTTGTACTTCATCTGAAGCTTCTTTGGTGTACATCGCTAAAATTAACTTGAAATAATAGCCAATACTGATGATAGAGTTGATCACCCCAACAATCACTAAGAATAAGTAACCTGCTGTAATGGCTTGTGTAAACAACATAAACTTGGCAAAAAATCCAGCAAAAATTGGAATTCCTGCCATCGATAAAAGCGAAGCCGTTATTATCGCTGCCAGTAACGGATTGGTTTTTCCAAGTCCGTTGAAATTGGCAATACCTTCGTTGTCTTTGTTTCGGGTAACATAAATAATTACGGCAAAAGAGGCAATTCCTGCCAAGGCATAAGCAGCAGTGTAATATAAAAGCGTACTAGCAGCAGTGGTTAAACTCAAAAGCGCCATCAACATAAATCCGGCATGGGATATTCCAGAGAAAGCCAACATACGTTTCACATTGTCTTGACGCAACGCCATGATGTTTCCAATAGTCATAGAAAGAATTGAAACGACTACAATCACCATTTCAAATGTTGTTGATAATGATGAGTTCATACCAATTACTAATTTGTATAATGCCGCCATAGCGACTACCTTAGCTAAAGTACTCATCGTGGCTGTGGTCATAGATGGCGAACCTTCATACACATCTGGAGCCCAAAAATGGAAAGGCGCAGCTGCTATTTTGAATAACATTCCGATGATCATCAACGTAATTCCTATTGGGAACCAAATTGGTAAACCTGCACCTTGTGATAAGTCTTTGATTTCGGCTAGGTCAAAATAACCTGTAGCACCATAAATCAAACAAATTCCAAATAGTATAATTCCCGAAGCAAACGAACCCATCAAGAAGTATTTCATTCCGGCTTCGTTGCTTTTTATATCTAATCTTCGGCTTGCTGCTAATACATAAAGTGAGATGGACAATACTTCAATTCCAAGGAAAAACATCGATAAGTTGGCAAATGAAACCATAGCAACCGCTCCTGCCAAAAGAAAAATTTTGATAGCAATAAAATCGGAAATTTTAGTGGGATGGTCTTTATAAAAATCGCCACTCAACGCCACTAAGAATATCGTAAGTAAAATGAATAACGAAGAGAAAGCGTTTGAGAATTTATCGACAGCAATCATGCTGACATAGTTGGAATCAATACTTGGGTCGATGCCCCAAAGATTTAATGAAATACCAAGTATGGCAAGTAAACCTATTACAGTAACTGGAACCAGTAGTTTTCTTAAATTGAAAATTTCTGCCAACAGACAAAAAACGCCTAATGATACTATTGTTATTACTACTTGCATTTTATTATTTATTTATTACTTCTAAAATTTCTTTTAAACTTGGCGTTACCAAATCAACAATCGGTTTTGGATAAAGTCCAAAAAACAAAAGAAAACCAATAATTACGACAAATGTAATGGCTTCATTCGCTGTTACATCGGCAAAAATTTTCGTATTCGTTTCTCCCAACATTACATCTTGAAACATTTTCAACATATAGTAAGCACCTAAAATGATTGTTGTTCCACCTAAAACGGCAAACCAAATATTAACTTGGCTTAAACTATACAACACGGTAAATTCTCCCACGAAGTTGAACGTCCCAGGCAATGCCACAGAAGCCAAAACCAAAATCATAAACATCGAAGTGAACTTTGGCGTTTGTACTCTTATTCCACCCAAATCGGCAATTTTATTGGTTTGGTATCTTCTGAAGATGATTTCAGCAGCAAAGAATAATCCAACAATAACAAATCCGTGAGCTATCATTTGCGAAACCGCGCCACTCAATCCGTCAAGTGTTAATGTGTAACAACCAGCGGCGATTAAACCAACGTGTGCTAAAGAAGAATAAGCCAATAATTTTTTCAAATCTTTTTGGCGTAACGCTACTATTGAACCATAAATAACGCCAGCAATACTTAACCCAATTAGTATCGGCATATAGGTTTTTGCAGCATCAGGCGCGATAGGCAATTGCCAACGAATAACGCTATACAATCCCATTTTCAACATAATACCAGATAAAAGCATCGTTCCTACTGTTGGCGCTTTTTGATACACTTTGGCTTGCCAGGTGTGGAAAGGAATTATTGGAATTTTGATGGCATAAGCTAAAAAGAACGCAAAGAAAATCCAGCATTGTTCGGATACACTTAAATCTAATTTGTATAAGTCTTCTAATAAAAAGCTTCCCGCTTTTGAATACAAATAGGCAAAAGCAATGAGCATGAATAAAGAACCTCCAAGCGTGTAGATGAAGAATTTTAGTACCGCTTTTTTACGCTCTTCGGCATCGCCATTACCCCAAAGTAAAGCAATAAAATAAATTGGGATTAAAGCCAATTCCCAGAAAATATAGTATAATAAACCATCTGCTGCCAAGAATGTTCCAATCATTGCAAAGGACATAAACAGCACTAAGGCATAAAAACTTTTGGCATATGAAAAGTTATTTCCAAAAGAGGAGAAAATAATCAAAGGAGTTAAAGCGGTTGTCAATAAAACCATCGTCATCGATAATCCATCGGCTTTGAGAGCTAGAGCAACTTTTGGGCTATCAATCCAACTTCCTATGAAGCTGATGTTTGTTCCTTGATAAAGTAAGTTTAGTAAATACAAAGACAAACCTAAAGTAGCTAAACTAAAAACTAGCGCGACTTTGGAAGCTAATTTATCTCCTGCAAAAAACGTGGCAATCGAACCAACAAGAAGTAATAATAATATAGTAGTTACATCC
>NZ_JBKCVI010000045.1:0-17542 GCF_046317795.1 Flavobacterium sp.
GTACAGAGTATTGAGTGATCAATACCCCCTTTACCCAACTTCTAAAATTTCCTATAGATAAATACCCAAAACCAAAAGTGTAGTCCCGGGCAGACTCGAACTGCCGACCCCTACATTATCAGTGTAGTACTCTAACCAGCTGAGCTACGAGACTCTGTTTTTACTTATTTGTATTATTTGAATTAACAGCGAGAGTAATATTTATCGTATCTAAAAGATAGCTTCTCGTTTCTTCTCTAGAAAGGAGGTGTTCCAGCCGCACCTTCCGGTACGGCTACCTTGTTACGACTTAGCCCTAGTTACTAGTTTTACCCTAGGCAGCTCCTTGCGGTCACCGACTTCAGGCACCCCCAGCTTCCATGGCTTGACGGGCGGTGTGTACAAGGCCCGGGAACGTATTCACCGGATCATGGCTGATATCCGATTACTAGCGATTCCAGCTTCACGGAGTCGAGTTGCAGACTCCGATCCGAACTGAGAACGGTTTTGTAGATTCGCTCCTACTCACGTAGTGGCTGCTCTCTGTACCGTCCATTGTAGCACGTGTGTAGCCCAAGGCGTAAGGGCCGTGATGATTTGACGTCATCCCCACCTTCCTCACAGTTTACACTGGCAGTCTTGTTAGAGTTCCCGACACTACTCGCTGGCAACTAACAACAGGGGTTGCGCTCGTTATAGGACTTAACCTGACACCTCACGGCACGAGCTGACGACAACCATGCAGCACCTTGTAAATTGTCTTGCGAAAAATCTGTTTCCAAATCGGGCAATCTACATTTAAGCCTTGGTAAGGTTCCTCGCGTATCATCGAATTAAACCACATGCTCCACCGCTTGTGCGGGCCCCCGTCAATTCCTTTGAGTTTCATTCTTGCGAACGTACTCCCCAGGTGGGATACTTATCACTTTCGCTTAGCCACTCAGGTTACCCCGAACAGCTAGTATCCATCGTTTACAGCGTGGACTACCAGGGTATCTAATCCTGTTCGCTCCCCACGCTTTCGTCCATCAGCGTCAATCCACTGTTAGTAACCTGCCTTCGCAATTGGTATTCCATGTAATATCTAAGCATTTCACCGCTACACTACATATTCTAGTTACTTCCCAGTAATTCAAGTCTAACAGTATCAATGGCCGGTCCATCGTTGAGCGATGGGCTTTCACCACTGACTTATTAGACCGCCTACGGACCCTTTAAACCCAATGATTCCGGATAACGCTTGGATCCTCCGTATTACCGCGGCTGCTGGCACGGAGTTAGCCGATCCTTATTCTTACGGTACCGTCAAGCTCCTACTCGTAGGAGGGTTTCTTCCCGTACAAAAGCAGTTTACACACCATAGATGCGTCTTCCTGCACGCGGCATGGCTGGATCAGGCTTGCGCCCATTGTCCAATATTCCTCACTGCTGCCTCCCGTAGGAGTCTGGTCCGTGTCTCAGTACCAGTGTGGGGGATCTCCCTCTCAGGACCCCTACCTATCGTTGCCATGGTAAGCCGTTACCTTACCATCTAGCTAATAGGACGCATGCCCATCTTTTACCGTTGGAACTTTAATAGCATTAGGATGCCCTAAAACTATACTATGAGGTATTAATCCAAATTTCTCTGGGCTATCCCCCTGTAAAAGGTAGGTTGCATACGCGTTACGCACCCGTGCGCCGGTCTCAGGTATTGCTACCTTACCCCTCGACTTGCATGTGTTAAGCCTGCCGCTAGCGTTCATCCTGAGCCAGGATCAAACTCTTCATCGTATATTGTTATGCTGAACTCACGCTCTGCATCGTAATGTAGACAAAGGCTAGTCTTTTATTCATCCCGAATAATCGGGACTCGATTATATTACTCTCTTTTTTGTCTCGTCTTATAAACGAGACGGCTGTCAATTCAATATGTCTATGAACGTTTCTTCTTTGTATTTAACCTGAACTTGTTTCAGGTTCTCCGCTTTCATTCTCAAAGCGGGTGCAAAAGTAATTATTCTTTTTTAAACAACAAGGAATTTTAAAATTATTTTTGAATTTATTCTAAATCCTCGTTTTTGCAGTTTTTAAAGAACTTTTATCCCTTGGCGGGGGGCAAATATAAGTACTAAATCGCAATCATTCCAAATGTTTTTTGAGGTTTTTATGGTTTTTTTTAAGATGTTGATAACATGTTGTTTACAAAGCTACACGTACTGGCTAACTAGGGCAGCCCTTTTCCTGATGAAAGTAGAAAGTCTACTCTAGCCCCGACCTGTCTGCCGACAGGCAGGTAGAAGCGGAAATCCTGTCATTGCGTTTTAAAATATTATAATGGGATTGCTTCGTGCCTCGCTATGACAGGTTGGAGCGCAAAGCGGGAATTGCTTTTAAGGATAAAGACCAAGCGTGATGCTGCTAAAAATTCTTGATATATTATACCTGATATATATTGTATGTGTTTTGTTAATCTTATATATTTGCATCCCAAAGTTTCGGAACATAAAATATTAGGAATGATAAAGATTACACTACCTGACGGTTCGGTTAAGGAGTTTGCAAAAGGCACAACTCCGATGGATGTTGCAAAAAGCATTAGTGAAGGATTAGCCCGAAATGTGATTTCGGCTGCTTTTAATGGTACAACTGTTGAAACGGAAACGGAATTAACCACCGATGGTTCTCTTGTGTTGTATACTTGGAACGACAAAGAAGGCAAAAAAGCTTTCTGGCATTCGACTTCGCACGTAATGGCACAGGTTTTAGAGGAGCAATTCTCTGGTATTAAATTAACCCTTGGACCGGCTATTGACAATGGCTTTTATTATGATGTAGATTTTGGTGACCAAAAAATTACAGATGCCGATTTCAAGAAAGTGGAAGACCGCGTTTTGGAGGTTTCGAGAGAGAAGCACGAATTTAAGATGCGTCCGGTTTCTAAGGCGGAAGCATTGGAAATATATAAAAACAATGAATATAAAACCGAGTTGATTTCGAACCTAGAAGACGGAACAATAACGTTTTGCGATCATGCTAACTTCTTCGATTTGTGTCGTGGCGGTCATATTCCAAATACTGGAATTATTAAAGCGATGAAAATCATGAGTGTTGCCGGTGCTTATTGGCGTGGTGATGAAAAGAACAAACAGTTGACTAGAGTTTATGGAATATCATTTCCTAAGCAAAAAGATTTAACTGATTATCTGGAATTGCTGGAAGAAGCAAAACGCCGTGATCACAGAAAGTTAGGAAAAGAATTAGAATTGTTTGCGTTTTCTCAAAAAGTGGGACAAGGATTGCCTTTATGGTTGCCAAAAGGCGCTGCATTGAGAGACCGTTTGGAGCAATTTTTGAAAAAAGCACAAAAGAAAGCGGGTTACGAGCAAGTCGTTACGCCGCATATTGGTCAAAAGGAATTGTATGTAACATCGGGACATTATGCCAAATATGGAGCGGATAGTTTTCAGCCCATACACACTCCAGCCGAAGGAGAAGAGTTTCTATTAAAACCTATGAATTGTCCGCATCACTGTGAAATTTATAATAATAAACCTTGGTCCTATAAAGATTTACCAAAGCGTTATGCTGAATTTGGAACCGTTTACCGTTATGAGCAATCAGGAGAATTGCATGGTTTGACACGTGTTAGAGGATTTACTCAAGATGATGCGCATATTTTTTGTACTCCAGACCAATTGGATTCTGAGTTTAAAAAAGTAATTGATTTGGTATTATATGTTTTTGGTTCTTTAGGATTTGATAACTTTACGGCTCAAGTTTCGCTGAGAGATCAAGAAAATAGAGATAAATATATTGGAAGTGACGAAAACTGGGAAAAAGCAGAAAGCGCTATTATTAGTGCAGCAAGTGATAAAGGTTTAAATTATGTAATTGAATATGGAGAAGCCGCTTTTTATGGTCCGAAACTGGATTTCATGGTAAAAGATGCTTTAGGAAGACAATGGCAATTGGGTACCATTCAGGTGGATTATAACTTACCGGAACGTTTTGAACTTACTTACAAAGGCTCAGATGACAAGTTGCATAGACCTGTAATGATTCACAGAGCGCCTTTTGGTTCTATGGAACGATTTATTGCAATTTTACTCGAACATACTGCGGGAAATTTCCCTCTTTGGCTAATGCCAGAACAAGCTATTATATTGTCATTAAGCGAGAAATATGAAAATTATGCGAAAAAAGTTTTAGAATTGCTAGAAAATCACGAAATTCGCGCCCTAATTGACAACCGCAACGAAACGATTGGGAAGAAAATTAGAGAGGCAGAAATACAGAAAATGCCGTATATGCTGATTGTAGGAGAGGAAGAAGAAAAAAACGGAACCATTTCTGTTCGTAGTCATGGTCAAGAAGGAAAAGGTAATATAATCATTACAGTAGATGAATTTGCAAGGATTGTAAGAGAAGAAATTGCCAAAACATTAAAAACATTTGAAGTTTAATCTACCTGTCGGAAGACAGGATAAAATAATAAAGTCATAGCAATAAGAAGCAACAGAGGTTATCAACCTAGAGTAGAGAAAACAGCAGCCCACCGAATAAATAATTTTATACGAGGCGTAGATGAAGTCCGTTTAGTTGGTGAAAATATTGAACCAGGTGTCTTCAAATTTAGTGAGGCGCTTCGATTAGCCGAACAATTTGAAGTGGATTTAGTTGAGATTTCTCCTAATGCTGTTCCGCCAGTTTGTAAATTGATGGATTATGGTAAATTTATTTATCAACAAAAAAAACGTGAAAAGGAGTTAAAAGCAAAATCAACTCAAATCACTATAAAAGAAATTCGTTTTGGTCCACAAACAGATGAACATGACTACGAATTTAAAAGAAAGAATGCAGAAAAATTCTTGAAAGAAGGTTCAAAATTGAAAGCTTTTGTTTTCTTTAAAGGACGTTCAATCATTTATAAAGAACAAGGACAAATCTTATTGTTGCGTTTAGCGCAAGATTTAGAAGAATATGGTAAAGTAGAAGCGATGCCAGTTCTAGAAGGAAAGAGAATGATTATGTTCATTGCTCCAAAGAAGAAGTCCAAGTAATTAGTGTTAAATGAATGAGATGCTGAAACAAGTTCAGCATAAAAAAAAGTAAGTAAGTTAAATTAAATAAACTAGGAAAAATGCCTAAAATGAAAACAAAATCCAGTGCTAAGAAGCGATTCAAAGTAACTGGCTCTGGAAAAATCAAGAGAAAACACGCTTTTAAAAGTCATATCTTGACAAAGAAATCAAAAAAGCGTAAATTGGCTTTAACTCATTCTGCCTTGGTTCACCCAACAGATGAGAAAAGTATCAAACAACAATTAAGAATTATTTAATAATTGTATAATGCAAATTGTATAATGTAAAATGTTGAAAAACAATATACAGTATACAAAATTCAGCATACAACTTTTAAGATTCTTTAGGTTAAACAATTAATTAATAACCTTGGAGTATGGCCACAAGTTCCCTTGATTAAATTCGGGACGCCTGCTACAAAAAAACAAAAAAATTATGCCAAGATCAGTAAATTCAGTTGCTAAAAGAGCAAGAAGAAAAAAGATAATGAAGCAAGCCAAAGGTTTCTTTGGTAGACGTAAAAACGTTTGGACAGTTGCTAAAAACGCAGTAGAGAAAGCAATGTGCTACGCTTACCGCGACAGAAAAGTAAATAAAAGAAACTTCCGTTCTCTATGGATTCAACGTATCAACGCTGGAGCTAGATTGGAAGGAATGAGTTATTCTCAATTTATGGGATTAGTTAAGAAAAACGGTATCGAATTGAACCGTAAAGTATTAGCCGATTTAGCAATGAATCACCCAGAAGCTTTTAAAGCTGTTTTGAAAAAAGTGAAATAAAAACGTTTGTACAATCACAATTTAACTTACTTATAAATAGAAAATCCCAACTTTAAAGGTTGGGATTTTTTTCTTTATCCTTCTTTTAAATTAATTAAAAACTGCTGAATTATGTCCATCAAAACTAGCAAACACCATACTTGGATGCGAATCTTGATGATAGATATTCCCCTTGTTATCAATGGCAATTGCGCCAGCAAAACCATCAAAGTGTTTTAATTCATTAAATGTTTTTTCAAATGCTTTTTCAATAGTAAAACCATCGGTAACCCGAGTTACAATTTTGGCAGCTACTGCTCCACTCACAATATCCTCGCCTACTCCAGTCAAACTAACACCGCAAAATTCATTGGCATAATTTCCAGCAACAGTGGCCGAATCCGATATTCTTCCCGGGATTTCAAAACCCTTGCCTCCAGTTGAAGTAGCAACAGCAATTTTTCCATTATCATCTAAAGCTACACAACCTACAGTTCCTATTCCTGTTGCTTTTAATTTTGCTTCATATTCAGCTCTTCGCTGTGGCGTTTGTGTAGAAAATTTTTCAAATCCATGTTTTCTCGCAAAATTAATAGCACCGCTTCCACCCAAAACTTTATCTTCATAATCCAATAAAACTTGTGCAACCTGAACAGGGTTTTTAACCTCTTCAATATTAATCACACCGCTCATTTTCATTGACGAACCATCCATTAATGAAGCACTCATTCTGATTTTTCCATCGCTTTGAATCTGAGAACCAACTCCGGCATTGAATAATTCGTCATCTTCCAAAAGGGAAACAGCATAAACTACAGTTTCTAGAGCAGTATGGGATTTCAAATAGGTATAGGAATCCAATACAATGCGAAGTAGTGCTTGCTGTTTGGCAACTTTAGTTTCAAAGTTTGTTGATGATTCAGAGAAAAATCCACCGTGGATGATAATTTTCATGGTTGTGAAATTTATGGTTTTTTGTTTATAGTTTATGGTTTTAACAACAAACTATAAACAATAAACTTTTATACGTATTGCGAAGAATGAATAGTCATTTTAAAAGTATCCAAATCAAAAGTATCGTGATTACTCATCACATGTGTTACTAAATGATTGATAGAAATGGGTTGTCCCAATTCTACTTGAGTTAAATTAGTGTCTTTTATTTCGCGTCCATCAACCAAAATCACAAGACCTGAACCTAATGCTTCCATTTGTCTCCCATTGGTAATCAGCAAACCGGTATCTTCTCCAAGTCCAATACCTAGTACTTTTGGATTGCCAACAACCGCTTGAAATAATCTCCCAATTCGTCCTCTTTGCACAAAATGTGTATCAATAATTACATCATCAATAAGTCCAAGACCCGAAGTTATTTTCACTTCACCTTTAAGCAAAGCTTCATGACTGCTTCCTTGATAAATCATATTATTAGAAGCAGCAGCTGCACCAGCAGATGTTCCAGCATAGACAAAATCTTCAGTACGATATTTTGTAATTAGAATATCGTCAAATGGAGTTCCGCCAAGAATGGAAGTCAATCGCAATTGATCGCCACCAGTAAACATGACCACATCGGCTGATTTCAATCTGTTTAAAACTTCCTCTTCTGATGCTTGTTCTCTTCGTTCGATGTGAATTACATCAACATTATTTGCTCCTAAAAAATTAAATGCTTTAACATACTCAGGTCCTATTTCTCTTGGGATTTTTGAAGCAGTAGTAATTACTTCAATCCTAGATAATTCTTTGTTTTTAGACTCTTTTATTATTCGTTTTAAAATTCCTTCTTCAAAGAAATTTAAATTTTTCGATGCGCTTTTGTCTAAATCTGTCTCGGTAAAACTGCCTTTATCAACAGCACCACCTATAATAATTAGTTTTCCTTGTATCTTCATGTTGGTAAAAATAATAAAATCTGAAAACCTACCACCTTTTTTTTGTTTTTTTGGAACTAATTTATCAACGAGTTATCAAGAATATGTATTCTCAAATTATAGTATATTTGTCCTATGGAAACTAACCAAACACGAATCAATAAATTCCTATCCGAGTCTGGCTTTTGTTCACGTCGCGAAGCAGATAAATTATTAGAAGAGGGACGAATTACCATTAATGGAATTGTGCCCGAAATGGGAACTAAAGTTTCAGTTGATGATGAAGTGCGTGTGGATGGAAAATTGGTTAGAGAAAAAACAGAAAAACCTGTTTATTTAGCATTCAACAAACCAGTTGGTATCGAATGTACGACCAATCAAAATGTGCGTGACAATATTGTAGATTATATTAATTATCCGAAAAGAATTTTCCCCATTGGAAGATTAGACAAAGCCAGCGAAGGTTTAATTTTCTTGACCAATGATGGTGATATTGTCAACAAAATTCTTCGTGCTCGAAACAATCACGAAAAAGAATATATCGTTACTGTTGACAGAGCAATAACTGATTCATTTATCGAAAAAATGAGTAATGGCATTCCAATTTTGGATACCGTAACCCGAAAATGTAAAGTGGAACAAATCAGTAAATTTGTATTCCGAATTATTTTAACACAAGGGTTAAACAGACAAATTCGCAGAATGTGTGAGTATCTTGATTATGAAGTTACCGCTTTGAAAAGAACTAGAATTATCAATATTTCTCTCGATGTTCCTGTTGGTCGTTGTCGAGATTTAACCGATGATGAAATCAAACAATTGAACAAACTTATAGAACCTTCTAGCAAAACAGAAGAAGCAAGTTTGCCAAAATTTAATCAAGCTGGAAGCTGGAAGTTGGAAAATGGAAGAAAAGGAAATAACCCTAACTCTAGATAGTAATATCCAAATGATAAATTATAACTATAAACTACCAACTTGTAGCTTCTAACTTCCATCTTACTATGCTAAAAACGATATTATATATTGCAATTGGTGGCGCTATTGGTAGCGTTCTTCGATTTTTGACTACAGTTTTGGTTTCAAAATTTTGTCCCGAAAATTCGGGATTTCAATTTCCTTTAGCCACTTTTATTGCTAATGTGATAGGATGTTTTTTAATTGGACTATTCCTTGGTATTTTAGCCAAAAATGAATTGACCGACAGTAATCTAAAATGGTTTTTAGTAACTGGCTTTTGTGGTGGATTTACCACTTTTTCTGCTTTTGGAATGGAAAATTTTAATCTACTGCAAAACAACAATACGCTCTTGGCTTTTAGCTACATAGCTTTAAGTATTATTCTCGGACTTTTTGCTGTTTGGTTTGGACTTTTTGTTACCAAATAATATTCAATTACTGAAAAAAATGTAACTTCGCCAACTATGAAAAAAGAAGACATTTTAGCTATACAACAATTATTGGCGGCGCCAAAAAAAATTGCCATAATTCCACACAGAAGTCCCGATGGCGATGCTATGGGTTCAACTTTGGCATTGTACCATTTTCTTCTAAAACTAAATCACCAACCTACAGTAATTTCTCCTAATGAATTTCCAAATTTTCTTGCTTGGCTACCAAGTTCGGAAACAGTTTTGATTTATGAAAATGACAGAGCAAATTGTACCAAAGTTTTACAAGAAACTGAAATAGTTTTCACTCTAGATTTTAATGCCTTGCACCGAACTGGCGAAATGGAACATGTGTTAAACAAACTTACGGTTCCTATGATTATGATTGATCATCATCAAAAACCAGACACATTTGCTACATATACTTACTCAGACACTATTTATGGTTCTACTGGCGAAATGATTTATAATTTCATTTCATTTTTGGACAAAAAAGAACTGATTGATAAAAATATTGCAACTTGTCTTTATACAGGAATAGTGACCGATTCGGGTTCGTTTCGTTTTCCATCAACTACTAGTACCACACACAGAATTGTTGCCGATTTAATTGATATTGGTATTGAAAATAGTGAAATTCATAACTTGCTTTTTGATAATAACTCCTATAATCGGTTGCAACTTTTAGGTCGTGCTTTGCAGAATATGAAAGTTTTTTCAGAATATAAGACTTCGTACATTACATTGTCTCAAAAAGAATTAGACGAATTCCATTATGAAAAAGGAGATACCGAAGGCATTGTAAATTATGGATTGACAATAAAAGGGATTCATTTAGCCGCTATTTTTATTGAGCATCGCGATGAAAACATTATCAAAATATCGTTCCGTTCTCAAGGTAGTTTTGATGTTAACCAATTTGCAAGAGACCATTTTAACGGTGGTGGACATATCAATGCAGCTGGAGGAAAATCTTATTTGAGTATGAAAGAAACAATCCATAAATTTGAAAAAATAATTTCTAAAATAACCATATAAAAATGAAAAATAGTTCAAAAATTGGATTACTATTATTGATTTTTATATCAATATTGAGTTGTAAACAACCACAAGCACGAATGCCAATTTCTCGATCTTCGGGAACTTTTATGAAAGAGTCGATAGAACGAAACAAGAAATTAAACGCCGGCGAAGAAAGCAAAATAGATTCTATAATTAAAAGCAATCCGAAAATACAATATATCGCCTCCAAAAAAGGGTATTGGTATCATTATGAAATAAAAAATGAGCGAGATACGCTAAGACCAAAAAAAGGAGATATTGCCGAGTTTGACTATGAAATAAAAGATTTTAAAGGAAATGTGGTGTATTCAGAAGTTGAACTACGCCCACAAACATATAAAGTTGACAAACAAAATATCATGATGGGTTTGAGAGACGGTATAAAACTGATGCGTAAAAATGAAAAAGTAACTTTCTTGTTTCCATCACACATGGCTTATGGCTATCATGGCGACAACAAACGAATTGGCACCAATCAACCTCTAATTTGTACTGTAACTCTAAATGATTTTGAACCAGAAAATAAACTAAAAACCGAAAATTAACTTGAAAATAATGAAAAGAACCATTTATCTTTTTTTAGCTTTTACTGCTATTGTTTTGAGTTCTTGCAAAGACGAACATAATAACTTAAAAGATGGCTTATATGCCGAAATTGAAACTTCAAGAGGCACTATCGTTGTAGAACTTGAATATAAAAAAACGCCCATCACTGTTGCTAATTTTATCACTTTAGCCGAAGGAAAAAATCCTTTTGTAACCGAAGATTTCAAAGGTAAACCATTTTATAATGAACTTCAATTTCACATAGTTATTGCCGATTTTATGATACAAACAGGCGATCCATTAGGAAATGGCTCTGGTGATGCAGGGTATAAATTCATAGATGAATTCACTGATTTAAAACATGATAAACCTGGTGTTTTATCAATGGCCAACTCAGGACCTAAAACAAATAGTAGTCAATTTTTCATTACTCATGTAGCCACACCTTGGCTTGATGGCAAACATTCTGTATTTGGAAATGTTGTTCAAGGAATGGAAGTTGTTAATGCAATTACACAAGGTGACATGATGAAATCAATTACAATTATCAGAAAAGGAGAAGACGTTAAAAAATTTGATGTTGTAAAAGTATTTACTGATTATTTTAAAGCTGATATAGAGAATGAAAAAAAGCAAAAAATCATTGATGCCGAAAACAAAAAGATTTACGATGAAAAGTATAAAGCAGTGAAAATACAAAAACTAGCTTATTTCGACGAACTAAAAAAAACAGCTACGAAAACAAAAAGTGGATTGCAATTTAAAATCACTCAAAAATCAAACGGTGAAAAGCCAAAAGAAGGATCAATGATTAACATCAATTACGGTGGATTTCTGGAGGACGGAACACTTTTTGATACAAGCAATGCCGAAATTGCAAAACAGTTTGGTAAATTTGACGAGCAAAGAGCAATGCAAAAAGGATATACTGTTTTGCCATATCAAATCGGAGCCACTAATATGATTCCAGGTTTTATTGAAGGAATTAAGCAAATGAAAATGGGTGAAAAAGCAGTGCTTTTTATTCCTTCTCAAATAGGATTTGGAGAACAAGGTGCTGGGGATGCAATCCCGCCCAATGCCAATTTGATATTTGAAGTAGAAATAATAAATAAATAATTATATAAATCAAAAATTAATACATCATGAAATCGAAGATTAACGAATACAATAAAAATAAATTTAAAACCATGAGTAAAATAAAATTTAACATTCTTCTTTTGATTTGCCTTGGTATGATCAGTGTCACAGCACAAACCACAAAAAAACCAGTTGCAACATCAACTAAACCGGCACAAGCCAAACCCGATGCTACTAATAATTCAGGAATTTTTGCTGAAATCGAAACTGACAAAGGCAAAATTTTACTTCGTTTAGAATACCAAAAAACCCCTATTACTGTTGCCAACTTCATCTCGTTAGTTGAAGGAACTAATAAGGCTATTACTGACGAAAAACTAAAAGGAAAACCTTTTTATGATGGACTAAAATTTCATAGAGTTATTCCCGATTTTATGATACAAGGTGGTGATCCACAAGGAAATGGTTCTGGTGGACCAGGTTATGCTTTCAAAGATGAAATTGTTGCTGATTTAAAACACAATCGTCCAGGAATTCTATCAATGGCCAATTCTGGTCCAAAAACAAATGGTTCACAATTCTTTATTACGCACAAAGAAACGCCTTGGTTAGACGGAAAACATACTGTTTTCGGTAACGTGGTTACAGGACAAGATGTTGTTAACGCCATCAAACAAGATGATGTCATCAAAAAAGTAACTATCGTTAGAAAAGGTGCTGAAGCCAAAAAATTTGATGCACCAAAAGTTTTTGCTGATTACATGGCAAATAAAGCGGGAGATGATGCCAAAGAAGCCGCATTAGCCGAAGAAAATAGAAAAAAACAAGCTGAAGCTGAAGCGACCAAAAAAGCCGAATACAATGCAAAATTTGGTCCTGTAATTGCTGCAAAAGCTAAATACTTAACTGATACAAAAATAACGGCTACAGAAACACCGTCGGGATTACGATACAAAATTACTCAAACAGGAACAGGAAAAAAACCTGCCGATGGAACAACCGTTTATATTCATTATGCGGGTTATCTTGAAGATGGAAGTCTTTTTGACAGTAGCTATGAGAGCGTAAATAAAGAGTGTGGAAAATTTGACGAAAACAGAGCAAAACAAAATGGTTATCAACCGTTTCCTTTTGAGTATGGTAATAAAGATGGATTAATTCCTGGATTTATTGAAGGATTAAGTATGATGAATTTTGGAGATAAAGCAATTGTTTACATTCCTTCAAAATTAGGTTATGGAGAAAGAGGTGCAGGAAATGTAATTCCACCAAATGCTAATATCATTTTTGAAATAGAAATGCTAGAAGTGGCTCCGGCACCAAAACAATAATAAATTCTATTTTTATAAAAACTGCCCCGATTTGAAGTTCAAATCGGGGCAGTTTTTTTTACTCTTTTTTATTCATAAATAAATAATATACAGGAATTCCAAGCGCAACAATAACCAATCCTAAGCCAGTATTTTTAGTGTCATAAATCAAAAGTGCCACACAAATAGCTGATGTCAAGACAATATACAATGCTGGAATAAAAGGATATCCAAACGCTTTATACGGTCGTTCGGCATCGGGTTCTTTTTTTCTGAGGATAAAAATTCCGTAGATTGTTAGGATATAAAAAAGAAGTGAAGCAAAAGTAGCATAGGTCAACAAATCGCCATATTTCCCAGAAATACATAAAATACATGCCCAAAAACATTGAAACCAAAGCGCTCTTTCGGGAACATCATTTTTATTTAATTCTCCAGCTTTTTTAAAGAACAAACCATCTTTTGACATGGCATAAAACAATCTTCCTCCAGCCAAAACCAAACCACTATTGCACCCAAAAGTAGACACCATGATCAATCCAGCCATCACAAAAACACCAATATTCCCGAGTATCATATTAGCAGCTGCAGCACCTACTCTATCCTGAGCGGCAAACATAATTCCATTTTCAACAACTGCAGTTGCGTCGGGAGTTCCTTTGATGGGCAACAAAGCGAGATAAGCGATATTAGCCAAAATATAAATTACAGTTACCAGTAAAGTTCCCAAAAATAAACTTCGAGGAATATTCTTTTTTGGTTCTTTTATTTCTCCGGCAATAAATGTGACATTATTCCAGGCATCACTGGAAAATAAGGAATTAATAATCGTTGCTCCCATAGCGCCAAGCAATGCTATTCCCGTTAATTTTTCGACAGTAATAGAACCATCGGGATTTAAAACCGTTTTTGAGGCATCCCACATATTGGCAAAATTATCGGAAAGAACATTGGTTTTCATCCCAACATACAACCCCAAAATAATCAAAGCAAAAAGTGCCACCAACTTTGCCATCGTAAATAGTAACTGAATTGTTTTTCCACTTTGAACGCCTTTTGTATTAATATAGGTTAGCAAAAAAATACTTGCCATAGCCAGTACTTGCTTATTGGTAAAAGAAAAACTCTCTCCAATACTGAAAATTTTATTTTCTAAAACGGGAAAAAAAACAGCCGAATAATTAGCAAAAGCTACCGCAACCGCAGCAATTACACCCGTTTGAATGACGGTAAAAACGGTCCAACCATACAGAAAGGAAGCCAGTTTTCCATAAGCACGTTGAATGTAAACAAATTGTCCGCCAGCAGTGGGCATCATACCTGCTAATTCGCCATAGCTTAAAGCTGCCGACATGGTGAGTAAACCGGTAACCAACCAAATCAAAAGTAACCATCCAGCCGAACCAACATCTCGTGCCATTTGGGCAGTAACTATAAAAATACCGGAACCTATCATGGAACCGGCTACAATACTAGTGGCGTTAAGAAGTCCTAATGAGCGTTTTAATTCGTGCTTTGTTTCAGACATAAAGTTGGTTTATTGGTTAGTTGATTTCAAATGTAAATAAATTGAGAGAAAAGAAAATAGAAAATAGAAATTTTCTTCTGCTGACTGCGACTGCCAACTGAACACTAAAGTTTCTTCGCTTCTTCCCAAAAAATATCCATCTCCGCCAAAGTCATATCCATTAAAGGTTTGCCAAGTTCGCCTGCTTTACTTTCTAAATATTGAAAACGTTTGATGAATTTTTTGTTAGTGCGTTCCAAAGCATCTTCGGGATTTACATTTAAGAATCGGGCATAGTTTATCATGGAAAATAAAACATCGCCAAACTCGGCTTCAATTTTATCCTGATTACCAGTTGCAACCTCGACTTGCAATTCTTGTAATTCCTCTTGCACTTTGTCCCACACTTGGTGTGGCTCTTCCCAATCGAAGCCAACGCCTTTTACTTTATCTTGTATTCGGCTGGCTTTTACCAAAGCGGGTAATCCTTTTGGAACGCCTTCTAATACCGATTTTTTACCTTCTTTGAGTTTGAGTTTTTCCCAATTTTGTTTTACTTCTTCTTCATCAGCAACCACAACATTGCCATAAATATGGGGATGACGATGAATAAGTTTATCACAAATTTCATTACACACATCGGCAATATCAAAACCTGTAGTGTGAAATGTTGAACTATCATTGGCTTCGCTTCCTATTTTAGCATAAAAAACAATGTGCAAGAGCAAATCGCCTAATTCTTTCTTTATTTCTTGTAAATCGTTATTTAAAATAGCATCGCCCAGTTCGTAGGTTTCTTCAATAGTGAGATGTCGCAAACTTTCAAGTGTTTGTTTTTTGTCCCATGGACATTTAGCACGCAAATCGTCCATGATGTCTAATAATCTTCCAAAAGCTTCGAGTTGTTGTTGACGGGTGTTCATTATTTTAGTTTCGAGTTTAAGGTTTGAAGTTGCGATTTTCAAAAATAAAAAATCCTATCGCTGTTTGTAACAATAGGATT
Organism: Flavobacterium sp.; assembly: GCF_046317795.1. Lineage (GTDB taxonomy): Bacteria > Bacteroidota > Bacteroidia > Flavobacteriales > Flavobacteriaceae > Flavobacterium. The sequence continues at coordinate 15,575 of NZ_JBKCVI010000045.1, forward strand.
AATATTTATAAAGAAGTAATTAACTATTTTTTTGTTTTTGAAGACTTTGATTTTTTAAGTTCTTCATCTACTTGTTCTTTTTCAACTTCAGGGTTTTCTGATAACGTTTCTTGAGTGGGCTCTTCTTTTGAAACCATTCCTTTTGCTTGAAGCAAGTTATACCAGTTTAATACTTTTTTAATGTCAGAAACATACACTCTATCGTCATCATAATCGGGTAAAATTTCCTTGAAATAGGCAACCAATTTAGCATTGTCTTCTTTATTGGAAATTGTAGGTCCTTCATTTTCTTTCACAGCAATAGCCCGCATAATTTCAACCAACGGTTTCTCCTCACTATAAGTATACATGGATATTTCAGTCAATAAGCTAACATTGCTTCTTAATCCAACAGTAATTTTTTTTCCATCCAATAATGATTCTGCTAAAAATCCTGATCGTGTTTGTATTTTTAGTTCAAATAATCCTGGCTTACCAGCAATGGCTAATATTTTTTCTAAGTTCATTTTGTTATTTTAATTTAGTAACAAATATATGTAATTCAAAGTCAATGGTAATGTCAATGGTAATGTCAATGGCAAATTCAATGTCAAATTCAATGTCAATGTCAATTGCAATTTTTAAATATTTTGATTGTCATTGATTTTTGATATTGAAATTTATCTTCCTTTTTTATTGGCAAATTTCATTTTGTAATCGGGTCGAGCTTTGCCTTCCATGATGTTTTGTAACTTTTTCTTAATTAGAGTCTTTTTCAATATAGTAAGATGATCTGTGAACAAAATCCCTTCAATATGATCATATTCATGTTGAATAACACGTGCAATCAATCCTTCAAAAACTTCTGTTTTTTTATTAAAATCTTCGTCACAATATGCAATAGTAATTCTTTCGTTGCGGTACACATCTTCGCGAACCTCCGGAATACTCAAGCAACCTTCGTTAAAACCCCATTCTTCTCCATCTTCTTTCAACATAGTAGCGTTAATAAAAGTTCTTTTAAAACCTTTTAACTGTTGCTTTTCCTCTTTTGATAAATCATCACTATCACTAAAGGGTTCAGTATCTATCACAAATAAACGTATTGACAATCCTACTTGCGGCGCAGCCAATCCAACCCCGTAGGCATTATACATGGTTTCATACATATTAGAAATTATTACTGAAAGATTAGGATAATCAGATGAAATTTCTAACGCAACCTGCCTTAGTACAGGTTCTCCATAACCATAAATTGGTAATATCATTTTTTGAAATCTATTTAATTTGTCTGCAATTCAAGTAATTAATTACTACTATTGTTTTGCAAAAGTAAACAAAAAAAAAGTTTACAAACTTGAATTATTTTAATGTCAAAAAAAGCAGTTGTTTTAACGCAAAAAATGAAATATTTAAATGATTTTTTTATCTTTGAAAAGATATTAATCACTAAAACCTAAACCCATGAAAAATTTTATTTTAGCTATTGCAATTTTGTTAAGTTTTAATGCTTTTGGACAATCTGCTAAAAAAAACACTACGGCTACTAAACCAGCTACAAATACTTTATATTCTCCTAAAGAGAAGGAAGAAATCAAAAAAACTTTTTTGAAGGAAATTGATCAAATCGGAATGTCACCAGTTGTCAAAACAAAATATTTAGAAACTATCAATAAATATTCTGAAAAATTGAAAGCAGTTAATAAGGACAAGAGTATTTCGAATACTGAACTTACAACAAAAGCAAATAAATTGATTAAAGACCAAAATCAAGAAATAAAAAAATTGTTAACTCCTGATCAATACAAAAAACATAAAATTATATACAATCGTTTTCAAAATAGTATAAACTACAGAATTGAAAAAAGATAAATTTATATCATTTTTCTAGTCAAATAATCTTGCAGCATAATAGTGGCAGCAATTTCATCTAACAACGCTTTATTTTGGCGTTGTTTTTTTTTTAATCCACTATCAATCATGGTTTGA